>NZ_JBSTYP010000037.1:0-48085 GCF_054052405.1 Aeromonas aquatilis
TGGTGAATAGTGTTCTCTCGATTTCATTCAATACCCCCGATTGTCTCATCGTAACAATCGGGACTGTCTGTGAAAATCAGGATACCTCACAGCTGCTCAATATTAGCAGGCAGCTTAGGCATTGCTGTATCTCTAATCAGCCGCTCAACATTAGCAGGCAACTTAGGCATTGCAGCATCTTTAATCAGCTGCTCAACATTAGCAGGCAGCTTAGACATTGCAGCATCTTTAATCAGCCGCTCAACATTAGCAGGCAACTTAGGCATTGCAGCATCTTTAATCAGCTGCTCAACATTAGCAGGCAGCTTAGGCATTGCAGCATCTTTAATCAGCTGCTCAACATTAGCAGGCAGCTTAGGCATTGCAGCACCTCTAATCAACTGTTCAACATGATCAGGCTGCTTAGGCATTGCTGCACCAATCTTTTCAAACAGTTTTTCCAATTTCTCAGGTAGTTTAGGTGATATTACCGCAGAGGGCTGAAGCTTATTATTAAGCTGCTGCATGGCATTGTGCCACCCACCAGAAATCCCATTGAATTCAGCCATGATGTCTAACGCTTGGGCTAGCTTTATTCCCTTTTCCTTGACGAGCTTTTTGGCTTTTTTACGGCAGAATTCGACGGTATTACCAGAAGGGAATTTTATGTGATCGTTTTGGTGTTTCATGATACGCCTGTCCTTCATCAATTTAGATGCGCTAGCCGACAAACGCCCTATAGAAGAATAGGGTTAATTGAATTTTCTTTCACTCTGCTGGTCACACACCTTCGCCTAGGTCGGCTAACTGGGCGCAGAAGTACCCATGACAGTATCGTGCCATAAACGAAGGGGCTCATCAAGATCTTTTCTATCTTTTCTATTGGCTTTATCAGTTAGCTCTCTCTGAATCGCAGTATCTTCAACGATGATGCTGACCGTGGATACGCGCTGCTCTCCCGCTTGTCGCCAACGCGGCCGCATGGAGCGCTACATTGTTGCCAGTCCCATTGGACTTGTATGCTATGTCACATGCTCTTGGGGTCAGATAACACCTGGTGTGCAGCCAGTTGGCTCCTCAAGCCCAAACCACAACTTAGATTCAGCTCGGTGTGATCGCCCTCTCATCTAGTTTTCTCTACTCATAGGTTTGTGACCAAACCACTCATGTAATCTGTTACGATATCACTCATTTGGCACCACAACTTATGGGCAAGTAAATAAGTCGCATGACGCATTAATTAGAGAGTTGTTAATGAATGATTCCATAGCCAAGCTATCATTTAATTTCATTGGAAAAATCCTTGGCTCAGATACTATTGTTGTGCAGGGAGATAATTTAGTATCCTCAAAAAAAGATACTATTTTAGAAAATGACTCTGCATCCGATTTCAGGAGTTTTGCAACTTTTGAACGAAAATTTCTAGGCGGGATACTTACCTACAAAATTGGAAGTAAGACTAAAAAACACAAATTTATTAGATGTGCTGATTCAGATAGCTTCGTTGAATCGCTAAATACTTTAATAGCAAAACATATTACAACAACAATAGAGCAGAAAGTTACCGAGTTTAATATTCTTGCTTTTGACGAGTACCCAAGAGATTCTTGGGTGAGCAATCTTGCTCAGATATGTATGTCATTGAGCCGCGACTATGAGGCCCAGAGCGAACAGTGGGAAAGATATTTGAATCCTGAATTAATAGAGAAGGTAAAAATTCTAATCTCATATCATCCTCTAAATATTGACTACCTACGTGAGCAGCACGAAGAGTCTCAACTTATAAAAAGAAAAGAGTTCTTTGATGTCGTAGAGTCAAATCCATTAACTAATGAACAGCGTTTGGGCGTATTACGTTCCAATGATAGGAATATGGTGCTTGCAGCAGCTGGTACTGGAAAAACATCTGTCATGGTTGCTAAAACCCTGGATTTGATAGACCGAGGATTAGCGAAGCCATCGGAGATATTGGTTCTTGCATATAATAAGACCGCTGCGGGCGAACTACGTGAACGCCTTACAGATAAGGCTAAGAAGTCCAATATCGAACTAAAATCAACTCCACACATCGCTACTTTCCATGCCTTAGGCAGAATGATTCTACGCAATTCAAATGTTGATACCAATATATCTATTTTTACTGATGATGACATAAAGCTAAAAGTATGGGTCACCTCATGGCTTGAGGGATATTTGTTATCTGATATCGATAGGATTTATGACTTTATAAATTTGTTTCCAGAACCCGTTAACCCTTTTGATTTCAAGTCAAAATCAGAATATGAAGCGTATATAAGGGACAACGAATTCAGAACCCTCAACAGTGATCTAGTTAAGGGGTATCAGGAACTCCTTATAGCGAATTTCCTTTATGAGAATGGTGTTGAGTATAAGTATGAGTCTCCATATGTGACCAAACGGCGCATCGATATTGGTTTTGACTATCGCCCAGACTTTAAAATCATAGAACCTGAACTTTATATTGAACATTTTGGCATAGACCGTAATGGAAAAACCAGGCCGGATATAGATCGTGTTTCTTATAATCAGTCCATTAATAATAAAAGAATGCTGCATAATGAATGTGGAACTGTTTTAATTGAGACATTCCATTATGAATGGATGGAGGGTGTCTTACTGGAAAACCTCAAGAAAAAGCTGTTAGATAATAGTGTCATTCTTAATCCATTATCTCCTGATGAGCTGTTCAGCAAGCTGCGTGATATGGGTCATATCACAGGCTGGGGTGAACTTTTGACAAAAGCCCTCCAATCCATTCGAGTTGAACGCCTCACGAAAGAGTCCATACAGAGTAGGTTCGATGCTACTGGTGTGCATCATTCCAAGAAGCTATCAGAAATCTTGGATTTGCTTCATCATGCATATATCAGTGAGCTCAGAGAACAGAATGCAATTGACTTTGATGACATGATAATCAGAGCGATTCAAGAGGTGAATGCTGGAAAATATATTCCTGAATGGCGATGCATACTGGTTGATGAGTTCCAGGATATATCAACAGCTCGAATGGAGTTCATTCAGACCATCATTAAAAATGGGCCACAGCCATCACTAACTGTCGTTGGTGATGATTGGCAGTCAATTTATCGATTTAATGGTGGAAAGTTAGAGCTAACAACTCGCTTTGGTGAAATCGTTGGTAGCTACACGCTTACGAAACTACAAAAGACCTTCCGCTATAACAATAGCATTGCTGATACTGCTGGTCAGTTCATTATGGAAAATCCTGAACAGTATAAAAAGTATATAAAAACGCATACTGTGGTTGAGGATTCACAGATTTATCTGCTTGATGACAAATCCCCAGAAAAAGGCGGTTTGAATAAAAGAGTCGCTGAGGTTGTTCAAAAGATTAGAGAGAATGATGCGACTGGAAGCATCGCCGTTATTGCTCGTTATAACTATCTTTTAAATGAGGCTAAGAGTGCATTAAAACAGACTAATAGTTTATGCAATGTTAACTTCTGGAGCTTCCATAAATCTAAGGGGTTAGAGGCAGACTATGGAATCTTGATCGGCTTCTTTCAAGGAAAGATGGGATTCCCTAATGAAAATAAAGACAACCTTGTAGTTGAAGCCCTGCTGCCGTCTTTAGACCCATATACTCATTCTGAGGAAAGGCGTCTCCTGTATGTAGGCATTACCCGAGCAAGGAAGAAAGTCTATATTATTGCCAATCCTACAGCACCATCCGATTTTGTAACGGAGTTACTCTCACCAAAATACAAGATAAATGTAGTTTCAAAGGCATTCAGTGAGGAATCCAAAAAAAAGTTCAAGTGCCCATACTGTACAGATGGCTATCTAAGGTTGATCAAGGGGCCGTATAGTGAATTCTATGCATGTAGTACAGGTTTTGGCTGTCCTGTAGGAAAGGCTAGAGTGTGTGAGAAATGCCACTCACCCTCAATTGACACAAGGAATGAGAGTGTTTGTAATAATTCTCTTTGTGGTTGCAAAATTAAAATATGCCCTGAGTGCGGACGACCAATGAAAATCCGTAATGGTCAGTATGGTGACTTTTGGGGATGTACTGGTTATGGGATTAAGGATGACCAGTGCAAGGTTACCATCAAGGTCAAGGCAGGCTTATGATAACTAATTACGTGAGTTAAGGTAGGGGGACATATGGATACGTATTCCGAAATCATAAATGAATTCAATAGTACGTTTTCTACCAATGCTAGCCTGTGTGAGGATTTAAAAGTAGGGGCGGATCTGGGAGATTGTAGGTCTTTTTCTTTATACCAGTTAGTAGAAGACCAACGTAGCGCCCCCTTGGGTACGGTTCTATACCACCATATCGGCAGCTACAACACTGGTGAGGTATACGAAGCAGAGGGGACAGCTGGCTTCAGGCTCAGCTCACGGCTCGATAGTATTGAAAAATTTTTCCCTTTGTCTTCAAACGAGGCGACTCGTAGATTAGATATTGGGTATCGGTCACCCTGGCTTGGCGGTAGTTGTGCATTTTCCTCTATTCCGTTTAAGCGGTGGTGGGTTGATTCATTTAAAACATTGTGTGCAAATGCTCCTGCCCAGGCTGAGCTGGTTAACTCATTCTTGACGCGAGAGATAGAGGTTCTTGCAGAGGCAGCCAGGAATAAAGGCCATAGAAGTGGCTGGGTTTACAATAGGTTCATTGATAAACTTGAGTATCTCTCGATGCGAGTGAATCATGGATTTCTTGATTCAACACAATATTTATTTAAGCCAGAATTGTTTTTTAATGAGTTTTTCCATAGCTTAGTAAGTTTGAACGAACAAGAGAAAAAGGAGTTAACGAGTCAGGCTAGTAGAGATAGCCATTTTGACGACCCATTTAAGAAATGGTGGTAATCAGGGCATTATTGGATAGAGCTCACCAAAATGCTCAATAACGTCAGCAAAGCCTGCACATTAATCAGCGATGGCAGCCAGCAGTTCTACGCAATCATCAGACCTATGTAACCAATCGCAGTACACCCGAAAGTAGCCTAAACAAGACACCGGTTTAAGGCCGGTGTCAGGTGGTAGCTAGACTAAATCTGTACAAGAAATATTGTAATCCACCGCAATCGTTAATAATCCCCCAAGTTTCTCTTATATATATTCCATTCTGACAACTGCAACGTTAGCTATTCCAAATCCTTTTAGAGTGTCACCGTGTTTTTTCTCATCATCAGGGTTATAAAAAGTCACAACCCATTTAGCATCAGGTCTGATTGATTGAACCAACTTCTTGAAATAGGGTAAATCTACGTCAGCTAATGAGTGACCGAGAACATATACTTCATCAATGTTGCCGAGCTTTGCAAAGAAGTCTTCATTGTTTTTTATGACCTGATCTGTGCCCTTGAAAGTGGCTGAGAAATACTGATTAATAGCATTTTTACCAAGATCGAATGAGTAGTCATATTGATCAGATTGATAATCCATCCAACGTTCTAAGTCTTCATCACTCAATCCTGATGGTGGTTCAGCAGGTTTCTCTTTGAAATTATCAGGGTCAACACCATGACCGAGAATTAACTCATCAACATGTGCATTGGCTTTTCCGTGAATAAATAATATGTTCTCATCGGGGACTGCGTAGTATTGAGAAAGTGTATCTGTGTAGTTGAATGTGAGGTAGATAGCGTCCCTATCAATATTTACTGAACGGCCATGATCAAGCATAGGAAACTGCACAGCCAAAATGAACTCTTTGAATGCTTTATACAGTTCAGTGGTCAGAAGGCCAAGTATTCTCTCCATTTCAATTAAAAGCGTGTATCTGTCTCGGTCTCTAAAGTCATCTGAGGAATAGTTTGGCATTGCATCCATGTTTGCTTCCAAAACAGAATCTTTATCAAGCAGTGACATACTTGTTTCAAATTCAGACCATAAAGGGTCTGACATTGTTGTTGGACAATCTGGGTCTAAATCAGCAAACCCGTAATAGTCGAGCAATAGTTCATAAGTTTCCCTGTAGTTCTTTTTGAGATAAAGTCCAAAAGATGTATACCTAGTGTCAAGGCCATGATGAACATCAAATCCATTACCTATTACATACAGTTTCATTTTATTCATCGTTAATATCTAGTTTTTTGAAGATAATGATTCATGATGTAACTATCATGGTATATAAGTCATATCTGCTTATAGTCTAAATCTTGCTGTCCAGAATTGCTTCCAACGCCTCTACTAAACCTGGATCTGAAAGTACTGTTCCTGCTGGAATCGGCCGCTTAGCTATCAGACACCCATCGTTGTTAAAGGACATATTCGGGTTGGATTGATTGAGCAGGTTTAATATAATTTCCCGATTCAACTCACTCAATATTGTTGCTACCAAATTAGTAGTCCCTATCTCCATAGATACAACTGGTAATTTCTCGATGTTTCTCAATGCGTCATTTTGAGCCTTTAGCGAGCGGACTTGGCCAATGAATATCATCATTTTATGCTGAAGAACTGGATCACTAATTTTTGCTAGATCTTGTTCATCAATTTGGATTAGTCCATTATCAATTGTCTCCGTAATCTTAACCTTCTTCGCAGCCAGAACCTCTATCCAAGCATCGATTAAAATGGGATAAGGATTTTGGCCATTACGCTTGTTGTAAATAGTTCTAGTCGATATCTTATACCCTTGTGTTCCTAATATTTTTACTACAGATGCAGCAGAAGGTGTTGAACCTTGTTTTACCAGTTTTGCACAAACCTCATGGATATTTGCAAGCATTTTCCTTTGGTCTGCTTTTCTATTTTTAGACAGCTCCTGATACAAATCCTCTACTTGGCTAATTGTTACGGGTGTCATTGATTATTTTCCTTGTGCAAAATCTGACTAGATAACTGTAGTCTTGCCATTTCACGCGGCATACTAGGGGTAAAGCCAAGATCTTCCAGGGTCACATTACCTGATTGCAATGCTACTATTTCCTCTCCTGTAGCTCTAGTTACAAGGAGTTTTGCCAGGCTATCTGCGACTCTCCGTTTTTCATCTATTGTCAGCGGTAGCATCATGAGCGGCTTATATCCGTTATTTAGAAGGATAATATTCATCACCTCATCACGCTCTCGCTCATAGTTTTCATCACGGTCATTGATATAAATTCTGCTAGCCTGAACAACAAGATCTAGTGTTTTGAAATTGCTAGGTGACTCAGCATATTCTATATCGAAGTGGCTTTGTGAGTGCACAACAAGATCAATCCCCCCTTCAGGACTTCCATCTGGTATCTGACGAATTTTACTGATGAGATTATGAGTCGCATGAAGCGAACGGATCAGAGTATCTGTTTCATTACTAAGGCGCTCAATTATTGAGTGTAATTTGTTAATATCAGTCCTCAATTTTGCATCAGGCTTTTCTCCAGCCTTCACGGCTGTTCTCAAATTAACCTGAAGTTTATTCACATTTTCGGTGGCATCTTGAGTTGCCTTTATCTTTTTCTCTATCTCAAGTAGTAATTTGTTTCCGTGTACTATCAACTCCATTTTCCAAGGAGAACCGGTAATGAAATGACGGCAATTAATACAGTCTTTATCTGAAACTGCTCCATAAGTATTAGTTTTCCCATTTTTACGAATAACTTCTCCACCATCGTAACACCTCGTACCACCGTATGGGCAAATTCCTAGATGGGTTGCATTCCAAATACCGACAATGGCAGTACAATTTCTGCTTAATGCGATTGCAGCATCTTCACTATTATATACTGCATATTTTTTCACCTCATCCCACGAAGAACTCTTAATCCACTGAGCAAAGTCCTCCTGTTCACTTAGCAGGATATTGTGACTGGCCTCATTCAGTATTTCTGTGACGTGAGCTACCGAATGTTTTATGTAATAGAGGGTCATGGTCAAGCTTTTGTGCCCAGCAACAAGCTTACTAAGTACATCAATTGGAACCCCTTGTTCTGCCAGTGAGGTTAGTCCCGCAACCCTTAATCCGTGAGGTGTAAAGAATACTAATTGGGGTTGTCCAACCTCATTCCAATTAAGAACAAGTTGGATATCTAGTCCCTCTTCATTAAGCTGTTTTTCCAGTTCAGCCATTGCCAGATTCCAATACTGAACCAGAGAACGCTCAGTTGGAGGGACCATGCTAGTTGCAGCACTTCGTTTCGAGTTTATGCCCGAACGGAAAAGATAAAAACGGTCAGGAATACTATCTACGATAGCCTGATTGGCTGTTTGGCTGTTTGAGGAAATACAGAATCTGGAATTTCTCTGGCAGAGACAGGATTGTAACACGGATTATACTTTTCCTGCCATGCTCTTAACTCTGTTGCCAGACGGATTATTTCTGGATGCTTCCAAGGAATTTCATAACCAGAAAATTCACTAAACCCCACATCTTTGTCTGCTGTTTTATTGGAGTTTATGTAAAGAACCAGATTCTGGTCACTTTCTTCAAATGAGCGAGATTCTCTCAGTAAACCACGGTCATAAACTCTAGCTTTAGGATCGTTTTTCCAAAAATTAGCGGTACTTGATTTATTTGCAATCCATTTATTTAACTCTGGTGAGAATTGCTTAGTATCGCCCTCTCCAGAATCACACCGTAGCAACTGGATACGCCGAACTGGAATTTCTAACATCATCAGGTAGATATATGTAACTGAAGGCAACCAGAGAGGCTCACCTAGTTCGTTTGTTAAATGGTCACTATATTCACTACTTAATGTTTTTGGCCATGCATAATCTTCTCCTGAGAGCAAATCCCTTAACCTCATTCTAAGCCATAATGGCATAACCTCCTTGGTAGAAGATCCTGGCACATCCAAATCACTTTTATGCGAATTAAAAAAAGATTTAAGTGCTTGCGGACGAACTAATGGGTATGCGGCAGAAAATTTATCACCATTTTCTTCGGTGTCAGATAAATAGGTTTCGATAAACCAGTTGGAAAAATTCGTGTTGTATCTTACAAAATCGCAGAGAGCGGCCTCACTGGAAAATAACTTTTCATGAAACTTTGCTTCCGACCATGCTATGAAATCTACTGGTGGTTGTGAGCTAAAGAACTCTTCTGGCGATGGTATTTGGGTGCCAAAATAGACATCTTCCAAGAAGATACGAAATCTATGAAATGCAGTATGATAAGTTTTTAGCGTATAGTTACGAGTTGATTCAATATAGTGGTTCCAACGCTCAACCCATGAAACAAGATGCTCAGGAGGCTTAGCCAGAAGATCCTCGCCTTTGTTGACTTTATCTGAGCGTTTTACGTGAATCGCCTTAGAGAAGTTATACCCTTTTACCATTAAAGTTAGTAGTTGAGCTACCCCCTTTAAACCTGCTATATCATGAATGCCTAGATCATTAATATACCGGTCACCGTCAGCTGTTCTTATAGGAGCTAAAAACTCCTCCCAGTCCTCCATAGTGACGTCATTAAGATATTTCCTCTCCATCAGAAAAAGAAGTTCACTCGCAGCAGTGATAATATTATTGACGAGAGTGGCTCTTGCTCGCTCGCTTTTTGGGCTATTAGCAACCCCATGAGAGGCTATATCCTTTTCAAGCCTATCTACTATTGACTTTGGGACAAGTAGCCTTCTTAAATTTTTGGGTATGTACGACTGCCCATACCTAGCGTAAAAAAATTCAGACGTTATCATCCATTTACATGTTTTGTAGTTTTTTATCAAACGCTCCAAAGCATTTTCAGCCTCTCTTGAAACCTTGGATGCAGCAAAAGGGGAAATGACCATCACAGATAGGGCTATTTCATCATTTTGTTCAATTGCGTTGCCATTTCTTGCACTGATACCGCGCAATTTCATTTGACCATTCCTATATTGTTTAGTTGTGAGCTAAGTGTGTAACTGGCCAAGATCTTCTGAACCTTATCTGGTGGTAGTTTTTTGTATACTTCTTGAGCATCAATGGTTCGATGGTTCGATGGTGCATTACATCCTTAATTATCTGGGGCTCAACTCCAGCTTCGGCCATTACATGTCCAACGTGGTGCCGTAACGCATGCGGATTGAGTCCATAATCTCGACCACGCGGCAACTTCCGCCCAAGTTTTTTCTCCAACCGCCCTAGAGCCCTCTCAAAAGATTTATCGAATGCAGCCATTGAGTAAGGAGCACCTCGATAGCTGATGCCTGCCCCACGATCTTCACCATTAGATAAAAATAAAAATGGATGTTCGGTTCCGTGATTAGCCTTGTAGCTCTCCATTAGTAATGGACGATAACGGTTCATGTAGAGTAAATACATTTCCCAAAACAAGAACGAGTACGACTCATGTATGAAATAAACAGGCGCTGACAGCGTTTTTTTATCTACGGCCAGAGATTTCCAGGTAGCATGGTGACTTTTGCTAGCACTACTCCGATTTCTAGGTAACATTTTCCTCTGTGCCAAGTACTGTTCTCTGGTTTGTTTGTTGCCTCTAAGGCCTGTTTGTGCGCCTGATGGATGAAATAAGGTAACTGTGCATCCTTTCGCTGGTTCAGGCATGACATCATTAAACCAGAGATGAAATGGCTCCCCTTTTCGAAGCCCACCGCCCGCAAGCAATATAGTGATCATTTTGGCCGTCATGTCCTCTCGTTCAAATGGATCAGTTGCATGAGGATCACGAATGAAGCCGTGTGTTATTAGCTGAGGAATTAGCTCTGAAGGGAAGTCGTTGACAGTTCGAATGTTACCTATCGATTCTCGGGGATCATTACCCAATTCCATACCAAAAAAATGTCTCGCTTTATCCAACCCTTCCGCCAGCATTTTGACGTCCTTGGTGTGATACAGCATGGATTTACTGGCTATTATTTTACTAGCCGTCAGCAGCCTCTTTAGGCTAGGTGGGACTTCTTCTAAATACCGAAGGAAAACCGGATCATCTTTCCTGCTGGTTTCATCTTTCCAAGCGATAAACCTAGTTATGCTAGAGCACATCTTTTTTTGCACAGAAACCGAACCAGGGGCCCAATAAAGACCTGTCTTGTCTTGATAGGTCTCGGTATCAATAGTGCCGTGACAAAGGGATAGCGAGAACCGCCGAAAAATCTCTTGTCTTGATAAACCTAAATTGGCAACAGCAACGGAGTAATCATATAGCAGGCCCAGCGCTCTTGATGTTTGTCTCGCCCATGACAAGCTAGTATTCGGACGAGCTTTGAGGTACTCAACGAGAGGCCAGAAAACAGAAAGCCCGTTTGGAGTAATCAAGTATAACATTGGTAGCTTCATGGTTGAGACATCAGCCAACCTCTGGATGACCACAACATGAGACCTACCTATAGGAGAATTCTCTTTCAACCTCAAAGCAACCACCATTTAACATGACACTCCATGTGTTAACTTAATGGTAAGATCTGCTAGGGGGTTGGTCAAATCAATAATCTATAAAATTTTGTTGATTTACACGATTTATCAGCCTATCATCCGCACCATAAAGCGCTTAGTAGTAACTTGTGGTAACATAAGTAAAGGGGTTAGAAGAGCAACGGCCTTCTAAGCCGTGGGTCGCAGGTTCGAATCCTGCAGGGCGCGCCATTGATGCTCTCATTTTCTTCTGGATTGGCGAGTGTTGATGAAGATTTCAGTGGTGGCTGTAGCTCAGTTGGTAGAGTCCCGGATTGTGATTCCGGTTGTCGTGGGTTCGAGCCCCATCAGCCACCCCATTATTCTGTCGATAATCGCCGCAAGGTGATGTCCATCGACTTGGTGCAGTGACTTCTGGTCTGCTCCGCAAAAAACCGGCCTTGGCCGGTTTTTTGTTTTGTGCCAGGCAACACCTTGCCTTGTCTGCAAGGCCATCCTCCAGACCGATAAAGGCGGCTCTGCCCATTTGTCACGATGTGTGCCTCCCCATCGATACACACAGCCACACTCCCCCACACACCAGCCTGCCCGGTTCTTTTTCTGTATTTCCCAAGCGCCATTGATATGCTGATCGCTCTTCTTCTCTCCTGCTTCCCGTTGGAGCTTTTCTATGCAACGCATTCTTTTTGTCGAAGATGATCCCGAGATTGGCCAGCTCATCAGCAGTTGGCTCGGTCGCCACGATATGGACGTGATCCTTGAGCCCAGAGGGGACATGGCACTGGCCCGGGTAGAAGCCGAACAGCCCGATCTGGTGCTACTCGATATCATGTTGCCGGGGCAAGATGGCATGTCCCTCTGTCGGGATCTTCGGCCACGCTTCGACGGCCCCATCGTAATGCTCACCTCGCTGGATAGCGACATGAATCAGATCCTGAGTCTGGAGCTGGGCGCCAACGACTACATCCTCAAAACGACACCACCACCGGTGCTGCTGGCCCGACTTCGGGTGCAGTTTCGCCAGCACCCGCAAGCATCAACCCAACCGGCAGCCACCAGCAGCGTTCCCCAGCAGCTGCAATTTGGTCGGCTGCGGGTAGATGGCCCGGGACGAGATGTGCGCCTCGATGGCGAGAGCATTGCACTCTCGACCGCTGACTTTGATCTGCTGTGGGAGCTCGCTTGCCACGCGGGCCAAATCTTGAGTCGGGAAGCCCTCTTTCGCAGCCTGCGCGGCCGGGAGTATGACGGCCAGGATCGCAGCATGGATGTGGCCATCTCCCGCCTGCGCCGAAAGCTGGGTGATAACCCCGACAACCCGACCCGGATCAAGACGGTGCGTCAGAAAGGCTACCTCTTCGTCCCCCACGCCTGGGAATAACCCTCTTTCGGGAGCACCGCCATGCGCCGCCTCTTTATCCAGTTCTATCTGTTACTGATCGGCTGCTTCACCCTCGCCATCCTGCTGGTGGGTGTGGTCTATCAGGTGACCGCCGAACGGGCGGGTGATCGCTATCTCGAACGCATGATGCAGGGATCCCTTGGCCTGTTGACCGGCGAGTTGGCAAGAACCCCGCCAGAGCGCTGGCCCGGTCGGCTGGCCGAGCAGAGCAGTCAGTTTACCCTCCCCCTCAAGATCGGCGAGCTGGTGCGCCAGCCCCTGGCCAGCGAGGATCAGGCCTTTCTGGCCGCTGGCAATATTGTCATCGTCGAGGAGGATGACACCTTCCTGCAGCGCATCCCCGATACCGACCGGGTGCTGATTGTCGGCCCCGTTCCCTACCTCTCCTACCTGCACGAGCTGCACTGGGTCGATGTGGGGCTGTTGCTGGTGATCGGCCTATCCCTCGGCCTGCCCATCCTTCTCTGGTTGCGTCCCCACTGGCGCGGCTTGCAACAGTTGGAGCAAACCGCTCGTCGCGTAGGCGATGGGGATCTATCCTGCCGAACCAATCTGCCGCCGGGCAGCAGTCTGGCCCGGGTGGGACGCACCTTCGATCAAATGGCGACCCAATTGCAGGCCATGATTGCCAGCCGCAAGCAACTGACCGATGCCATCGCCCACGAGTTGCGCACCCCGCTGGTCCGGTTGCGCTATCGGCTTGCCATGCTCGATCCTGCCCCTGCTGAGCAGGAGCAGCAGGCGCTGGAGCGGGATCTGGGGGCGCTGGACTCGCTTATCGAAGAGATGCTCACCTACGCCAAGCTGGATAGACCCGAGTTGCCGTTGCAGCGCGACGAGCTGGAGCTCAGTCACTGGGCACAAGCGCATCTCGGCGACTGGCAAGCGCTGGCCCCCGAAAAGAGGCTCACCCTCGATCTGCCGCCACGTCACATGCCCTGGTGCGGCGATCAGCGTCTGCTGACGCGCGCGGTGGAGAACCTGATCGGTAATGCCCTGCGCTACGCCGAGAGCGAGGTTACCCTCTCCATCTCGCGGCTGCAGGAGAACTATCTGCTGGAGGTGAGCGACGATGGGCCGGGGATCGATCCGGCGCTGGCGCCCCAGACCTTCGAACCGTTCGTGCGCCTTGATCAGAGCCGGGATCGTCGCACCGGCGGCACCGGGTTGGGACTGGCCATCGTGCGCAGTATTGCCCGTCATCACGGGGGGGATGTGGCGTTGCTGGCCAGTGACCACGGCGCCCGCTTCTGCCTCACCCTGCCTGTACATTTGGATACAAACCGTCACCAACCGCTCACTGAAGGGCCGCCGCAACCGTCATAGGATGACTGTCATGGAGAACGCTCCATAACATCAACCCGAATAAGGAAATTGAACATGAAAAAGATCATTCCCCTGACCCTGGCTGCCGTCTTCGCCCTCACCTCCGGTTTCACCATGGCGGCCACCCCGACCAAGACAGCCACACCGCAGGCGACCCAGACCA
Source organism: Aeromonas aquatilis (assembly GCF_054052405.1). Classification (NCBI taxonomy): domain Bacteria; kingdom Pseudomonadati; phylum Pseudomonadota; class Gammaproteobacteria; order Aeromonadales; family Aeromonadaceae; genus Aeromonas; species Aeromonas aquatilis. The sequence goes on from NZ_JBSTYP010000037.1 coordinate 14,145, forward strand.
AGGTGGTGAAAAAACACCATAAAGCCACCCACGCCAAGACCCCTACCGTCAAAGTCGCGCCGAAAACCAAGTGATCCAACCGGTCACTGGATAACACAGAGGGAGGCTGACGCCTCCCTTTCCATCTCTTCCCGAAATTTTCCTGACGAGCGCCTCCCTCGTCCAAACCGGATCCACGACCCGGCTCCCACTTTGCGGGAAACGGTCAATGACCACAGGAACATGGCATGTGGCGTCATCTCGTTAAATGGTTAGGCCCCTTATGCAGCTTGCTGCTGCTGGGCACCGCACTGACCGTGCTGTATCACCTGACCCATTCATGGCACTGGCACGATATTCGTATCGCCATCTGGTCACAACCGCTGCCCACCCTGGCTGGCGCCCTGCTGCTGACCCTGCTCAGTTATGGCCTGCTCTGCGGCTATGACATGCTGGCGCTGCACGCGCTGGGCAAACGCCTCCCCTGGCAGCAGGTGGGTGTCACCTCCTTTATCGCCTACACCTTCTCTAACACCCTGGGATTTGCCCTGCTGACCGGCACCTCGGTACGCTATCGCCTCTACTCCGCACTGGGGCTCACCACCGGAGAAGTGGCCCGCGTGGTGCTGTTCTGCTCCATCGCCTTTTTCCTCGGCCTGCTGGCGTGGGGAGGTAGCGCCCTACTGACCTGCGATGCATCACAGTTGCTGCCTGACTGGCCGCAGTGGGCTGATACCCTGCTCAGGCTGGCGGGTGTGATGGCACTGCTGTTGGTGGCCAGCTACCTCTGCTGGCCAGCCCCACGCCTCTCTTGGCGAACACACACCCTGACCCTGCCCGGCTTCAAGGTTCGTCTGTTGCAACTGCTGGTCGCCCTGGCGGACTGGATGGCCGCCGCCGCCGTGCTGTTTGTGCTGCTACCCGCAGATAGCGTCCCCTACCCCGTGCTCCTCAGTGCCTTCGTACTGGCCAGCTTCCTCGGGGTGCTGGCCCACGTGCCGGGCGGGATCGGGGTGTTCGAAGCGAGCATGAGCCTGCTGCTGGCCCACTACCTGCCGGCCGACAAGCTGCTCGCCTCGCTGCTGCTCTACCGCTGCATCTATTACGTACTGCCATTCCTCTGCGCCCTGCTGCTCTTTACCAGCCAAGAGATGTTGCAACAAAAAGCGCGCTGGCAGCGGTTGCAGGGGATAATGAGCGCCATTCAGGAGTTTCTGCCCGCCCTGATCAGCGTCGGTACCTTTGCCACCGGCAGCCTGCTGCTCTGCTCGGGCATGATCCCGACCATGCGCAGCCACATCGAGGTGTGGCTGCAGGTGCTGCCGCTCCACCTGCTCGAGCTCTCCCACGTGCTCGGCAGTGTGAGCGGTATCCTCCTGATCCTGCTGGCTCGCAGCCTCTATCGCCGTCACGACGCCGCGTTTCGCATCACCCAGCTGCTGCTGGCACTGGGGATCGCCTTCTCGCTGCTCAAGGGGGGAGACTGGGAGTCAGCCCTGCTGCTCGGCAGCTTCCTGCTCATCATGACCCCCTGCCGCTCTCTCTTCTATCGCAAGGGGTCCCTGCTCTATCCCCAGTACACCCCGGGCTGGCTCATTTCAGTCGGCGCCGTGCTGCTGGGAGCCCTGTGGCTGCTGCTCTTCTCATACCGTCAGGTGGAGTATGACCACGCCCTCTGGTTCCACTTCTCGCCCCACGGCGGGGCTGCCCGCGGCCTGCGAGCCATGGGGAGCGTGGTGGCCGTGCTGGCCGTGGCCGGGGTTGCCCAGCTGCTTGCACCGCTGCGCGTAGTCGGTGAAAAGCCGGACAAGGAGACGCTGGCGCGCGCTCACGAGCTGGTGGTGCGCGAAGGGGGGACCCACGGCTATCTGGCCCAGTTGCAGGACAAGTCCCTGCTGTTCCACCCCGCCGGCGACGCCTTCCTGATGTATGGCATCGAGGGCAATAGCTGGATTGTGATGGGGGATCCGGTCGGTCGCCCGGAGCAGATCGAAGAGCTGCTCTGGCAATTTCGCGAGCGGTGCGACGAGCACGACGCCAATCCGGTTTTCTATCAGGTCTCGGCCCGCTATCTGCCACTCTATCTGGAGCTGGGGCTGATCCCCTTCAAGCTTGGTGAAGAGGCGATGGTGGATCTGGCTACCTTCGATCTGGCGGGCAGTCGGTTGCGCAACCTGCGCCAGAGCCACGCCAAGGGCAAACGGGAAGGGTTGACCTTCGAGGTGGTCGAGGCAGGCGCCGTGGCTCCCCTGATGGCCAGGTTACAGACCGTCTCCGATACCTGGCAGCAGAGCAAGATGGGCAAGGAGAAGGGCTTCTCGGTCGGCCGGTTTGCTCCCGACTACCTAACCCTAAGCCCGGCTGCACTGGTGCGCCACGAGGGGCAGATCGTCGGCTTTGCCAACCTCTGGGTAAGCGACAACAAGGAGAGCCTCTCCATCGATCTGATGCGCTACAGCCTTGATAGCGGCACCGCTCCCATCATGGATTTTTTGTTTGTCGAGCTACTGCTATGGGGCAAAGCGCAGGGGTACGCCCGCTTCAATCTGGGGATGGCCCCCATGTCCGGTTTCAATGACCACCCGCTCGGCAGCTACTGGGATCGCCTTGGCAACACCCTGTTCGTGCGTGGCAGCCGCTTTTACAACTTTCAGGGGCTTCGCCGTTACAAAGAGAAGTTCTCGCCCGACTGGGAACCCCGCTACCTGCTCTGCAGCAGCAAGCTGGTACTACCCAGAACCCTGACTCACCTGATCACCCTGATTAGCCGCGGCCCGCTGGGGCTGATCAAGAAATAGGAGCATGGCCAATGAGAGCCTTGATATTGCTGTTACTCAGTCTCGTACTGCCCGTTTCATCTTTTGCGGCGCACGCCGCCCCGGTCAAGGATGACCTGAGCCTGATTGAGCTGCCGGTCAAGCAGCGATCCGATGCTCCCATGGTGATCTTTCTCAGCGGCGATGGTGGCTGGGCGGCCCTCGACAAGGGGTTGAGCGCCCAGTTTCAGCTGCACGGCATGCCGGTCGTGGGCTGGAGCTCCCTCACCTACTACTGGAAGAAGAAAACCCCGGAGCAGGTGACCGCCGATCTGGAGCGGATCCTCGATGATTATCAGGCTCGCTGGCAGCGCCCCCGCTGGCTGCTGGTCGGCTTCTCGTTTGGTGCCGAGATTGTCCCCTTCGTCATCAACCGGTTGCCGGAGCACTATCGTCAGGGACTGGTCGGGGCCGTGATGCTCTCCCCCTCCACCAGCTCGGATTTCGAGATCCACGTTAGCGACATGCTGACCCACAAGGCGCGCAGCTATCCGACCGAGCCGCAGGTGAAGACCATCCGCGATCTGCCGATGCTCTGCCTGCAAGGTGCCGATGATGATGACGACGACCGCCTCTGCCCCCGTCTCAACCAACCCAACGTCACCAGTGTCACCCTGCCGGGAGGACACCATTTTGACGATAACTACCCCCAGCTCTATCAGGCCATCACCAAGCATCTGAACCTGCCCCCGGATCCGCTGACTGTGGAGCATTAACCGGTATCACCACGGAATGCCTTTTAAGTACCGAGCAGGGCAAATCAGCGAGCAATGAAAAGGGCCTCTCTTGCGAGAGGCCCTTGTACTGAATCGGGTGGAAACTTTAAAAGGATCGACCAATGGGTTGGCCGTGGCGTCAAAGTCACCGAGGCTTTTCACTGCGATTGCCCAAGCGGTTCAGCCAGATGCGGGGCTATCAACAATGAGGGTTTGCACTCCTATGCTGACAACCGCTCGGGATTGCGCCATAAAACTAAAGCCCTGATGTTTCCATCAGGGCTTTGCAATTTGGCGGTGAGGGAGGGATTCGAACCCTCGATACGTTGCCGTATACACACTTTCCAGGCGTGCTCCTTCAGCCACTCGGACACCTCACCAAATTTTTGTCTGTGGTTTAACGTGTTCAGCCAACACTGTGTTCGCTGCGCTGTCGCGCTGGAACGGGGCGTAATTTAGGGGAAAGCCCCGCCCGCGTCAACGGCTTTTTTCACCTGGCGAACCGTTCGAACACTTAATGCACAGATTCCGGTGCAACCTGGATTTCCGGCAGGTTGAGGAAGCCGGAACGTTCACATTCTGCAACCAGTTCGTGGGTGGCGGCGATGGTGCTTTGCACGAACAGCAGGAACTGCTCAACGCTGAGTCCGGCCTTGGTAAAGACGGTGTGGCCGACCACCAGCCGCGGCAGGTTGTCATCGATGATATCGAGGAACACCTTGAGGGAGGGGTACTGCATATTGAGTCGGCCCAGTTCGGCAACCAGCGGCAGCATTGCGGAGGGGCGCACTTCCAGCTCGGAGGAGAACAGCAGGCCTTCCTCTTCCACGAAGATCCGGCTCTCCTGAATACCATCGACCGACTGCAAAGAGACAATGTGGATACCGTGACACTGGTCGCAGACATAGTGCTCGATACGAGCCTGTTGCAACCAACGCATTATCATTTCGGAGCTGGGGATATTCATCATTTCCACGACAAGATTGGGATCAAGGGGCTCAGTCTAAACCAATTTGCTATCAACAAAAAGCACGCCAACCCGATAACCCTGCGGCTCGCTTTTTTTTGGCAAGCGCTATGCATATACTCAGCCAAATCCACGATGACGCTTGCCCCACAGGGGGCCCCATGACTATCCAAGAAAAGTATCGCCTTCATCTGAAATCACTCTCGGATGAGCTGCTCACCCTGCAAAAACCCATCCGCATTCTGGATGCCATCAAATGGCCACGCCATCTGCAGGATCGCTTTCTGGCAAGCGGTGGCAGGGAGCTGCCCGCTATCGACAGACACTTCTATGATGCCCTCCCCCTCGGCTTCGATCCCCGCAACAAGTATCTGGAGCTCAAGGAGCTGCGGGAGCGGATCCGCAGAAAACTGGGGCCACAGGACGATCTTGGCCGGATCCTGCAAGAGACGGTCGATCAGTACATGGTGGTGATCGAGATGCTGCGCCAGCGCGGCCAACCCGATTTTCAGCGTTACAGCCAGCTGCTCTATGGCTCTGCCAACGATCACCTGCGCGGGGATCGCAAGACTCTCAAGGAGCTGGGCTCCCGCCTGTGCGACATCTTCTCCCTGCCCGGCGCCCGCCATCTGGTGCGCCCCTACCCCAAGGAGTTCGAGGGGGAAGCGGCAGTGACCAAATTGCAGGGCAAGCTGTCGAGCTATTTCAGTGACGGCACCGTGCAAGTGAAGCTGAGCGATGGCATCGTGTCGGACGCCGCGGCCGGCGGCGATTACATCAAGCTCAACTCCCACGCCCGCTTCTCCGAGCTCGACTTGCAGGTGCTGGAGGTACATGAGGGGTGGGTTCATGTCGGCACCACCCTCAACGGTCGCCAGCAGCCCTATGCCACCTGGCTGAGCGCCGGTTCACCGCGGATCACCGCCTGTCAGGAGGGGCTGGCGGTATTGATAGAGACCCTCACCTTCAGCTCCTTTCCGGATCGGGCCAAGCGTATCTCCGATCGGGTGATGGCCATCGACATGGCCGAGCGCGGCGCCGATTTTCTCGAGGTGTTTCAGCACTTCGTGCGGCAGGGCACCAGCGAGCACGACGCCTACAAGATCACCCTGCGGGTCTTTCGTGGCGGCATGGTGGGCGGCGGCGCCTGCTTTACCAAGGATCTCTCCTATGTGAGGGGTTATGTGGAGACGGTCAACTTCATCCGCAGCGCCGTACTGGAAGGGGTGCCCGAAATCCTGCCGATGCTGTTTGTCGGCAAGGTGACACTGGATGACATTCCGGTGCTCTATCAGCACTATCTGGAGGGGCTGATCGCCGCTCCCCGCTATTTGCCGCCGATGTTTCGCGATCTCACCGGCCTCTATGTCTGGTTCGGTTTTGCCTCCGGCATGTCACTGGTGGATATCGGCCGGGTACAGCACCATTTTCGCCAGCTGTTTCAACGCCTGCCGGTGGCCGACCCCATCATTGCGCCGGCGGATATCGAGATCGACTGAACCACAGCGATACAAGTTGGAGAAAATAAAAAGGGCGCCAGATTGGCGCCCTGCTCGACGATTCAAATATCGCAGCCGACTTACTTGTAGGCCCGACCTTCCAGATAGTGCTTGCGGCAAAGCGACACATAGCGATCGTTACCACCGATCTCTACCTGCTCGCCATCGCGCATCACCTGCCCCGCTTCATTGACCCGGGAGTTCATATGCGCCTTGTTGCCACACCAGCAGATGCTCTTCAGCTCTTCAAACTTGTCAGCCAGACAGAGCAGATGGTAGGAACCGGGGAACAGCTCGCCGCGAAAATCGGTCTTGAGGCCATAGGCCATCACCGGAATATCCTGCTCATCGACGATGCGGGCCAGCTGGTAGACCTGCTCACGGGTCAAGAACTGGGCCTCGTCCACGATAAAGACATCGATATGTTTCTTCGCATGGCGCGCTTTCACCATTTCAAACAGATCACAGCTATCGCTAAACACGTCCACCTTCAGTTCAAGGCCAACCCGGGCACTGATCACCCCGACCCCGAAACGGTCATCGATGGCTGGCGTCATCGCCAGAGGATGCATGCCCCGCTCCAGATAGTTGAAGTGCGCCTGAATGAGCTGGGTGGATTTGCCTGAATTCATGGTGGCAAATTTGTAGTGCAGTGAAGCCATGATACTGTTCCGAAACTGAATTTATGGGGCGCATGCTAACCAAAGCCCCTGACAAAACCAAGGGGCCCGCGGGCCCCTTGCTCTATAAATGTTACGCGGTGGCCAGCTCTGGCCGCGCTTTGGCCTTTTTCAGGTGATAGCTGGTAAAGAGCACAAACCAGAGGGCGCTGACGCTGAAACCGGCCAGGCTGGAGTGCATCAAGCCCATTGCCAGGTAACCGATGGCCGCACCGAAGGCAATGGCCAGCGCATAGGGCAGCTGGGTCATCACGTGATCGATGTGATGGCAGCCGGCACCGGTGGCAGAGAGGATGCTGGTGCTGGAGATGGGTGAGCTGTGATCCCCGAACACCGAGCCAGCCAGTACCGCAGCCAGCATCGGCAGCATCAGGCTGATGTCGCTGGCGGCGGCCATGTCACCGGCCAGCGGCAGCATGATGCCGAAGGTACCCCAACTGGTGCCGGTAGCAAACGCCATGGCACAGGAGAGGATAAAGACCACGGCGGGCAGCACTTCAATAGGCAGGTTACCGTTAGCCAGCGAAGCCAGATACTTGCCGGTCTCAACGTCGCGCACCACGGCACCGATAGTCCAGGCAAACAGCAGGATGTTGATGGCTGGCAGCATGGCCATGACGCCTTGCGGAGCGGCCTTGATCCAGTTCTTGGCACCCAGCTTCAGGCGCATCGCCAGACCGATGGAGACCACCAGACTGCACAGGGCACCGTAGACCAGCGAAGAGCCGACGTTGGTATTTTCGAACGAGCCGAGCACGCTGAATGGCAGCCCTTTCTCGCTCAGCACCGCAGCACCGGAATCAATCATGAAATAGATGGTGGCGGCGGTCAGGGTCAGGATCGGCAGTACCATATCGATCATGCCGCCGTTGCTCTCTTCCGGGCTCTCCATATCCAGACCGATGGGGCGGCCCTTGGACTCATCCCACAGCTTGCCTTCCAGCGCCCACGCTTCGTGTTGACGCATCGGGCCGATATCCAGCTGACAGGCGATCACCACCAGCACCATGATGAGGGTAAAGACGGCGTAGAGGTTCATCGGGATCATCTCGACAAACGCCGCGATGGGGCTCTGTTCGGTCAGACCGTGGGCCGCCATGATGCCGCCAACCAGAGCGATGATATAGGCGCCCCAGGAAGAGATTGGCATCAGCACGCAGACCGGCGCCGCGGTGGAGTCCAGCAGATAGGCCAGTTTGGCACGGGAGATCTGGAAGCGGTCGGTGACCGGACGGCAGATGGCCCCCACCGACAGGCTGTGGAAGAAGTCATCGATAAAGAAGGCAAACACCATCATGCCAGTCAGAGCTTTGGCGCCCTTGCGGGTCTTGGCACGACGCTCGGCCCACTCGGCAAAGGCACGGGTCGCCCCGGAGACGCTCATCAGGCTGATGAGGCCACCCAGCAGCAGCATAAACAGGATCATGTTGACGTTGTCACGATTGAGCGCGCCATCGACCCAGAAGATCTTGAGCACGGTATTCAACATGTAATGCAGGGATTCGAGGGGCGAAAACTGATTGAGCAGCAGACTGCCGGTGACTATGCCCACACCAAGGGACAACAGTACGCGGCGGGTCAGGATCGCCAACGCGACAGCTAACAGGGGGGGAAGAACAGACCAACCGGAGTCGGCGAAATGACTAATGTCCATGATCTCTTTGCACCTAAAGATTACAGGTGGAGATCTACCGAGAGGATCTAAAGAAACAAAACCTATGGGGAGGTCATACTCCTCAGCCCCTTCAGGTAGCGCTCCATAGTGGATGACTATGGCAGTCCTGCACCTATTAGATGCAGAACCAGCAGCCCGGTATGATGGCCTGGCCACTTCGGCGCTGACTCCTTTCCTTGTGCATCACAGGCATCACCCTCCGCACAAATACTCATAGGCAGCGCGCCTCTACTTAAAGGTATTCGCCAGACATTTTATCGAGATGGCAGCTTATAGCAAGTTTTTTGATTAAATAGTCACGATAAACATATCAAGGTCGAAAAATGGTAGTCAAATGATGCAATAACGCCAGCTTTGACGCTATTTTCACCTACTGCGGCTTCATTGGCGTCCAATTACCAAGCCCTATTGCTGGCCATATTAAATATCTGTATTGATGATCTCCACGGATATAATATTTAACACAGCTTGACTTATCTAAATCGCCACGCAAGAATCAGCGGGAACATAATATTTTTCTCTGACTCGACGTGGTAACTCCTATGAATGAATTTTTAAAGGTACTGCTTAATATCCGCAGTCTGCGTGCGACCTGCCGCGAACTTCCTCTGGAACAACTGGAAGAGGCACTGGAAAAATTCTCTTCTATCGTTGCCGAACGTCAGCAGGATGAAGCTGCCGAGCGTCAGGCCCGTGAAGAGCATCTGCGGAAAATTAACGAATATAGCGAAATGCTGAAAGCCGCCGGTATTGACCCGGCAGAATTGGTAAGCGCTGTCGCTACCAACCCCGGCAAATCAGAAAAAGCCAAGCGGGCGCCACGGCCTGCCAAATATCGCTATCAGGATAATGGCGTAGAGAAAACCTGGACCGGCCAGGGCCGTATGCCTTCGGCTATTGCCAGCGCAGTGGCAGCAGGCAAATCACTGGAAGACTTTGCTATCTGATCTCAATCTCGTTGCTAATAAAAAACCTCGCCAAGGCGAGGTTTTTTATTGCCGCTTAAATGTGACATATCAGATAGCCGATTGCGGGCGATCTGCTGCCTTGACCCACAGCACTTCACGATCCCCTGCCACGCAGATGAGATAGCGGGCAACGGTAAAGAACCAGTCACTCATCCGGTTCAGATAGGGCAGCACCTCGGGATTGACCCGCTCTTCCCGGCTCAATGTCAGCAGCAAGCGCTCGCAATGACGCACCAGAGTACGCACCACATGTGCTTGCGCCGCGGCACGGGAACCACCGGGCAATATAAATTGGCGCAGCGGCGGCAATGGCTCACTATAACGATCTATCTGCTGTTCAAGGCGAGTGGTCCAGGCGGCATTAACTTGCCAAATTGATTCATTCTGGGCGCCGCTGGAGAATGCCAACTCGCCTCCCAGATCAAACAACTCCTGTTGCAACAGCTGTAAATCAGCCAATAAGTAGAGCTCTTGCGACAGGACGTCACAAATCAGCAAGCCAATATGGGAGTTGAGCTCATCGATATAACCGTAGGTCTCGACCCGCAAATGATCCTTGGGCAACTGGATACCATCGGCCAGCCGGGTCATGCCCTTGTCGCCCTGCCTCGTATATATTCTCATACCGACATCCTGTTAATAATGGGAATAATCATGGACTCGAGTCCATTGAGTTTGATTTCGTAAGCCAACGCCAGCGTCTGGCCCAATTTACCCGCCGGAAAACCGCTGCGCGCCATCCACACCAGATAGGGCTCGGGAATATCGATGATACGCCGCCCCTGATATTTACCGTAAGGCATCTTGTTAGTCAGGGTCAGCAGTACCTGTTCGTCGGATAGCCAATCCATATTAATCGATATCCAGATATTTATGAGTCTGGATTGAGAGTCGCCAGTTACGCGCGATACAGGTATCCATCGCCAATTGGGTGGCCCGTGGTTTCTGGCTGATCGGCTGCAAGGCAATGACCACGTCCGGGCGCAGGGTAGCGGTAGCGAGCAGCGCATCCAGCTCTTCAATATGGTGCTCGGTGGCCACCGGATGCTTGATCTCGTTGGCACGCTCCAGCGCCGAGACCAGCACAGGCAGCCCCCCTTTCATACCGATCTTGGGGGAGACTGTTACCCAGGTCTGCTCATGAGTCTTGATCTCGCTGGTGCCACTGGTTTCAATCTGCACCCGATAACCCGCCGCCAGCAGGGCTGACGAGAGTTCGTGCAGATCGTAGAGGCAGGGTTCCCCACCGGTGATCACCACATGGCGCGCCTGATAACCCAGATCGGTAAAGCTCTTGATAATCTGCGCGGTGCTGAGTTGGCTCCAGCAATCGGATTCGTTGGAGCGATCCAGCACCGCCGCCTTGCCCACTTCACGAGCCGGATCAACAACCCAGGTATGACGGGTATCGCACCAGGGGCAGCCCACCGGGCAACCCTGCAGGCGAACAAAGATGGCGGGCAGGCCGGTAAAGATGCCCTCCCCCTGGATGGTCTGGAAAATCTCGTTGATTGGGTAGTGCATCTCGATCACGGCTTGTTGCAAAAGTCGCGGATTATACCCCAAGCCACGGCAAGACGCAGGCTCACTCTGCGCTTTTCTCGCCCAGCCCGGTTTTCTCAAACAGTCTGGCCATGATGCCCGACTTGTCGGCCAGATAGTTGTTCAGACCGCGACGGCGCAGTTCACACGCAGGACACGTGCCGCAACCGTCACCGGCAATGCCGTTGTAGCAGGTCAGGGTCTGCTGGCGCACCGTGTCGAGGTGACCATAGTGATCCGCTAGTGCCCAGGTCTCGGCCTTGTCGAGCCACATCAGGGGAGTTTCAAAACGGATGCCGCGATCCAGCCCCAGCGACACCGCCTGATTGAGGGCCTTGACGAACTCGTCACGGCAATCGGGATAGCCGGAGAAGTCGGTCTCGCACACACCGGTGATCACCGCTTCGGCGCCCACCTGATAGGCATAGATGGAGGCCAGGGTCAGGAACAGAATATTGCGGCCCGGCACGAAGGTGTTGGGCAGCCCGTTATCCTGCAGCTCGCAACTGACAGGAATGTCGTCACGGGTCAGGGCAGAGACCGCCAGCTCATTGAGCAGCGTCACATCCATCACCTTGTGGGCGGCAATCCCCAGTGCACTGCCCAGACGGCGCGCGGTGTCGATCTCTTCCCGATGGCGCTGGCCATAGTCGAAGGTGATGGCGTGCACTTCATCATACTGGGCCAATGCCTGCACCAGACAAGTAGTGCTGTCCTGACCGCCGCTGAAAACCACGACTGCTTTTTTCATCTTGATAACTCCTTGAATTGTCACGCGCGGCGGCCTTCGGCAAAGTCCTGCCACTGGGTATTCAACCGATTGAACAGGGTCAGCAAGGGCGCATAGCGCTCCGGCCTCCCCTCCCACCGGGACAAGAGGTGATAGCCCGCCTCTATGGTAGAGAGGGCATCGGGAAAGGGTTTCTTGCGAATGGCATATTGACCGGCAATGGCACCAATGCCGATACGGGGCAAACGGACCAGTGCCGGGTTGCTCTGCAACATGCGATAGGCTTTGCGCCAGGTGCCGTCTAACAAGATAAAAGCGACGGATGCGGAGCCAGAGGATTCACTCTCCCACTGTTGGCGAAGATCGGTCAGCGAAATGGCATCCTCATCCGGCCAGAGTAGATAGCTGCGACGGGAAGGGTCTGCGAGCAACCCATTGAGCCACTCATCGCGGGAAAAGTCCTCCCCCACATGGATCTCGCACTGTTGCAAAGAGGCCGCCAGCAGCGCCGCAGTCCCCTTGGGATGTGCCATCTCGTTGGGGTGCTGCAAGATGTAGAGGGGCGTATGATTGTCAACCGGCACAATATAATCGCACAAGCAGGCTTTGAGGGCTCGGGTGCAACGTGTACAGTATCGACTGTTCTTGTCGTTGGACTGTTTCATGTTGTCAGACAAATCTGGATTGCTCTGGGTTATCACGCTCTCTCTCACCAGCTTGCTACTCTTCTTTACCGTTCCCAATCTTCAGCTCTCCTTCGATCGGCCCTTGATCGCTGGGGGCGAAGGGTGGCGGATCATAACAGGCAATCTGGCTCATACCAATCTGTGGCACCTGCAGCTCAATCTGGGCGGCCTCGCCATCCTCTATAGCCTGTTTCGCGACTATCTGGGTGGGGCTCGCCTGCCGCTGCTGATGTTGCTGCTCTGGTTGGCAGTGGGCTTGGGGATCTGGTGGTGGTGCCCGCAGACCCAGTGGTACATGGGGCTATCCGGCTCGCTGCATGGTCTGTTTGTCTGGGGGGCAATGCAGGATATTCGCCACGGACGCCGCACATCGGGCTGGCTACTGCTAGCGGGGATGGGGCTCAAGCTGGCGATGGACTTCTACAACGCAGGAGAGAGCCCGATCGCCACCCTGATCAATGCCAGGATACATATCGAGTCTCATCTTATCGGAGCTGGTGCAGGCCTGTTGCTCGGCCTGCACCGTGTATCACTGAGTGAGCCTGTTACGCACCAGCCAGCTCGGCATTGATGCTGGCCAGCATGGCGGCCGGATCGGCAGCCTGCGTAATGGGGCGACCGATAACCAGATAATCGGAACCCGCCTCGACCGCCGCTTTGGGTGTCATCACCCGGCGCTGATCCCCGGCCGCTGAACCGGTCGGGCGAATACCCGGGGTCACCAGCTTGAAATCTTCGCCCAGCAAGGCTTTCAACTCATGGGCCTCGTTGGCAGAGCAGACAACCCCATCCAAGCCGGATGCCTTGGTTAAGGTAGCCAGCCGGATCACCTGCTCGGCAGGGCTCACATCCAGACCAAGAGGGATCATGTCGGACTGCTCCATGCTGGTCAGCACGGTCACCCCGATCAACAATGGCGCCTTGTCGCCATAAGGCAGCAGCGCCTCTTTGGCGGCACGCATCATCCGCTCACCACCACTGGCATGCACGTTGACCATCCAGACACCGAGCTCGGCACTGGCTGCCACGGCTTTGGCAACGGTATTGGGAATATCGTGAAATTTCAGATCCAGAAAGACATCGAATCCCTTGGCCACCAGCTGGCGTACAAACTGCGGGCCAAACAAGGTAAACATCTCCTTGCCTACCTTGAGACGGCACTGGGCCGGAGAGATACGTTCAACGAACACTAAGGCATCTGCCTCGTGCTGATAATCCAGCGCTACCAGTACTTTGGGATCTTGCATCTCACATCCTATTGCTTGTTATTCACCGTCCAGACCACGGATCGGTTTGATGGAACCCCACTGGCGACAAGACGGGCACTGCCAGAACAGCGAGTGAGTGGCAAAGCCGCACTGCCGACACTTGTGGGTTGACTTGATTTTGATCTGCTCGCCAACCAGCTGTTGCAGCAGTTCGAGACTCTCCTTGGCAGGCCCCTCCTCCGCACTGGCCAGCTGAAAACCCACCAGCTGGTAAAAACCTTTCATCGATGGATGACGACGCAGCTGACGCAGCACCAGCGAACGGGCATGGCTCAGGCCATCACGCTCTTCAACCAGCTTGGCAAGGGCCAGGGTCACGCTGACGCCGGCGTGATCTTCCACTGCCTTCTCAAGCAGCGGGATCAATGCGGGCGTGCGGCCCAACTGCTGATAGCACTCGAGCAATTTGGGCATCGCCTCGGAGGCAAAGTCGATATCCTGCTCGAACACCCGCAGCAACTCCTTGCTGGCCTGCTCATACTCTCCATCTGCCATGGCGAGCTCAGCGAGGCGCAAACTGGCCCGGGCACAGGCCGGATTGATACCGAGCGCCCGTTTGAGCTTGGCCAGCCCCTCCCCTTTATTGCCCTCACGCAGCGCGATTTCAGCTTGCTCGCAATAGAAATGGGAGATGGGGTCGGCCAGCTTCTTGCCCTGGAATTTTTGCAGACGCACCGCCACATCGATGGCCTTATCCCAATCCCGCAACTGCTGATGGATGATCAACAGCTGTGCCAGCGCCGTCTCTTCATAGTCGCTGTCGTCACACAGCTCATTCCAGAGCGCTTCCGCCCGGTCCAGCAGACCGGCAGCAAGAAAGTCGCGCGCAAGCTCCTGCAGGGCAAGTTGTCGCTGCTCCCGGGTCAGTTGGCGGGTTACCAGGTTCTGGTGGATCTTGATGGCACGATCGACCTCCCCACGCTGGCGAAACAGGTTGCCGAGGGAGAGGTGTGTTTCGATGGTTTCACTGTCCACCTCAAGCAGCTGGATAAAGAGATCCACCGCCTTGTCGGATTCATCGGACAGCAAATAGTTGAGGCCCGCCACATACTGGCGGGAAAACTGGTTACTCTGTTTTTGGGTGTCCTGGCGAACACTCCTGCGACCCATGTACCAACCATAACCGGCGGCGATGGGCAACAGCAGGAAAAGCAGTTCAAGCATTGAGGAACATTATTCCTTACCCGGTGACCGGGCCAGCTCCAACTCGCGGGATTGACGACGCATGGTGCGGTTGAGGGTACGGTTTTGCATTTTCAGGCGCAGGAACAGCAGGCCAAATACCAGCCAACCCAGCAAAAAACCGCCAGCGAAGAAGAAGCCCAATAACATGGCAAGCGAAAACTCACCCTGAGCAATCAGGTAATTGAACTGAACCAGTTGACCATTTTGTGAGCCCAGCGCCAGGGTCAGAACAAACACCAGCACCAGCGGAATGAGGGCCAAAATACGCTTCATAAGAGCTCCCTGTCAGTATCTAATGAGAGGCTGATTATCCTTAAAATCGCAGGCAGACTCTAGAGTGAATGGGGAAAGAGTTTAAGAAACAAGACGATTGGCACAGGAATCGGCGCCAAAAACAAAAAAGGCATACCCGAGGTATGCCCATTTCTGCATCATTCAACGATGTTGACGCGCTCGCGCAACTCTTTGCCAGGTTTGAAGTGCGGGACATATTTCCCGGTCAGTTCAACCTTGTCCCCCGTCTTGGGGTTGCGGCCCACACGGGGCGCACGATAGTGCAGTGAAAAACTGCCAAATCCGCGGATTTCAATCCGGTCGCCGTTTTGCAAGGTCGACGCCATCTGCTCAAGGATTTCCTTGATGGCGGCTTCGACATCCTTGGCCGGCATATGCATGCGGCTGGATGCCAGTTGTTCGATGAGATCTGATTTGGTCATAACGTTAAATCTCCTTCCCCGATCACATGCAATATTCATTTTGCCAGGATAAAAAAGGGCGGCGCAATGCCGCCCTTTTCTTGCATCAAGGATTACTCACCCTTGGCGGCTTTGAACGCTTCCATCATAGCATTGCTGAACACAACTTCTTCTTGTTGGTTCAGGCTATCGATAGCAACACGCTCATCAGCCTCGTCCTTAGCACGGACAGACAGGCTTACGGTGCGGTTCTTACGATCAACGCCCATGAATTTAGCTTCTACTTCGTCACCAACAGACAGCACCAGAGTGGCGTCTTCTACGCGGTCACGAGCAGCGTCGGAGGCACGCAGGTAGCCTTCTACGCCGTCAGCCAGTTCGATAACGGCACCTTTGGCATCAACCTCGGTAACCTTACCCTTCACGATAGCACCTTTCTTGTTGTCAGCCAGGTACTTGTTGAACGGGTCTTCTTCGATCTGCTTGACACCCAGGGAGATGCGCTCACGCTCCGGATCCACTTGCAGAACAACGGCTTCGATCTCGTCGCCTTTCTTGAATTCACGCACGGCTTCTTCGCCCTGGTTGTTCCAGGAGATGTCAGACAGGTGAACCAGGCCGTCGATGCCGCCATCCAGACCGATGAAGATACCGAAGTCAGTGATGGACTTGATCTTGCCGGAAACACGGTCGCCTTTGGCGTGAGTTTCGGCAAACAGCTGCCACGGGTTGGATTTGCACTGCTTCAGACCCAGGGAGATACGACGACGCTCTTCGTCGATGTCCAGAACCATCACGTCAACCACGTCGCCAACGTTAACAACTTTGGACGGGTGGATGTTCTTGTTGGTCCAATCCATCTCGGATACGTGTACCAGGCCTTCAACGCCTTCTTCGATTTCAACGAAGCAGCCGTAGTCGGTCAGGTTGGTCACGCGGCCAGACAGACGGGTGGTCTCTGGGTAACGCTTGGCGATAGCAACCCAGGGATCTTCGCCCAGCTGCTTCAGACCCAGGGATACACGGGTACGCTCGCGGTCGAACTTCAGAACCTTGACAGCGATCTCGTCGCCAACGTTGACGATTTCGGAAGGATGCTTAACGCGCTTCCACGCCATGTCGGTGATGTGCAGCAGGCCGTCAACACCGCCCAGATCTACGAATGCACCGTAGTCGGTCAGGTTCTTGACGATACCCTTAACTTCTTGACCTTCTTGCAGGTTAGCCAGCAGGCTTTCACGCTCGGAGGTGTTCTCGGTCTCGATCACGGCACGACGGGAAACAACAACGTTGTTGCGCTTCTGGTCCAGCTTGATGACTTTGAACTCGAGTTCTTTGTTTTCCAGGTGAGCGGTGTCACGGATCGGACGCACGTCAACCAGAGAACCCGGCAGGAAGGCACGGATGCCGTTCAGTTCAACGGTGAAACCACCCTTGACCTTGCCGTTGATGATACCGATAACGGTAGCTTGCTCTTCGTAAGCCTTCTCAAGCTGCAGCCAGGCTTCGTGGCGCTTGGCTTTTTCGCGGGACAGCTTGGTTTCGCCGAAACCATCTTCGATAGAGTCCAGAGCCACGTCAACGGTGTCGCCGACGTTGATTTCCAGCTCGCCCATGGCGTTCTTGAATTCTTCAGCCGGGATAGCTGACTCGGATTTCAGACCAGCGTCAACCAGTACAAAACCGTTCTCGATAGCAACGACAGTACCCTTGACGATGGAACCTTGACGGGTTTCAACGGCGTTCAGGGACTCTTCAAAGAGTTGAGCAAAAGATTCGATCATTGTTTATGTCACAAATGAAACATCCACTTGCAATCCGGCACAAGCGGGGCTGTTTTAAATAATCTGCGCCATCCTTGGTGCAGACGACCGGATGTCAGCTTGCGCTGGCATCACCAAGTTGTTGCTCTGCATAGGCGAGTACTGTTGCCAGCACTTCATCTATGGTCATGGCGGTAGAGTCTACCACCAGAGCATCTTCTGCCGGTTTCAGGGGTGCAGTAGCGCGATTTCTGTCGCGATCGTCACGTTCCCGAATCTCGGTTAAAAGACGCTCAAAGTTAACATCAAAGCCCTTATCTTGCAACTGCTTATAGCGACGCTGGGCCCGTTCTTCGGCACTGGCGTCGAGGAAAATCTTCACCTCTGCCTCGGGAAAAACTACGGTACCCATGTCACGACCATCGGCAATCAGACCCGGTGCCTGACGAAATGCACGCTGACGGCGCAGCAAGGCTTCGCGCACCCGGGGGAAGGCGGCGATTTTACTGGCAGCATTACCCACTTCTTCGGTGCGAATGGTGCGGGAGACATCTTCCCCTTCCAGGATCACCTTGACCAGATCGCCTTCTACCTGAAATTGCACATCCAGATTGGCAGCCAGAGGCACCAGTGAGGCTTCACTGTCCAGCTCTACATCGTGATGCAGGGCGGCCAGGGACAACACCCGATAGATGGCGCCCGAGTCCAGCAAGTGCCACCCCAGCTTCTCAGCAAGCAGCTGACACAAGGTGCCTTTACCTGCACCACTGGGGCCATCAATTGTCATTACGGGGGCCATCTGAGGCATAACTTCTCTCCTGCACTGTGTTGCTCCCATCCCGAAGGGGTGGGTTAATGGGCGCCGATTATACCCGAATGTGCCGAGCCTGGCAGTCATCAATCCGCACAAAGGGCCAAAACCCCGGCGGACCGCTGTGCTGGTCTCTTACCTGGACATTTCATTAAGCAATGCAGGGACTTGTTCTTATGGTCGTTCCTGACAAGGCGCGCTAAACTGGCCCCCTTTTTTGAGCCGTTAGTAGTAAGGAGCAACCTATGAGCAGCGTTACCCTCGTGGCCAAATCCAAATTGCCAACCCCCTGGGGCACCTTCACGCTGGTAGGTTTTCAGGAAACCGGCACAGGCAAAGATCACGCCGCACTGGTGATGGGCGACATTACCGGTGAAGAGCCCGTGCTGGGCCGGATCCACTCAGAGTGCCTGACCGGCGACGCCCTGTTCAGCCTGCGTTGTGACTGCGGTTTCCAGTTGCAGGCGGCCATGGAGAATATCGCCAAAGCCGGTCGTGGCGTGTTGCTGTATGTGCGTCAAGAGGGCCGTGGCATCGGCTTGCTCAACAAGATCCGCGCCTATCACCTGCAGGATCAGGGGGCCGATACCGTGGAGGCCAACGTGGCCCTTGGTTTTGCCGCCGACATGCGCGATTACACCATCTGCGCCGACATGCTCAAGCAGCTTGAAGTCAAGTCTCTCAAACTGATGACCAACAACCCGCGCAAGATGAAAGCGATGGAATCCTTCGGTATTCCGGTAGCCGAACGGGTACCGTTGCAGGAAGGGCGCAATCCCCACAACGAGTTCTATCTGTCGACCAAGGCCAACAAGCTGGATCACATGCTCAAAAAATGAGCCTAACTTGACGAATGAAAGATGTTCAAACGCCTCCAATTCGGAGGCGTTTTTATTGAGACAGTCACACACCGACCCAAGCTATCGCAGTGGCACGGTCAGATTGGCCAGCCGTGCATCAAGCTCTTCGCCGCTGCGGGCAGCGCAGCATTGGTCGACTTGCTCCCGAGTCAACTGCGGCGCGAGACGTCCAATCAGGTCATACAAATAGCCGCACAAAAACGCCCCTCTGCGCAGACCGATAGCGGCCACACCACCAGGTAGCCAGGCCACCGTTTTGAGCAACAGATCGCCATCGCGCTGTGGCTCCCAGGCAAAGGTTGCCATCACCCCGATGCCCATCCCTTGTCTGACATAGGTCTTGAGCACATCGCTATCGCTCGCACAACAGGCGATCCGGCTCTCGGCATGAGCGCAATCGCTGCCATGAGTGGCAGAGAGCGGCCTTCCATCGGTCACCAGCGCAAACGCAACCAGCTCGCCCGGGGTCAGTGATGTTGCTTTGGCCAACGGATGATCCTTGGGCAGCACCAAGCCCCGTTGCCACTGAAAAGAGGGGAGCATGAGCAGATCGCTCCCCTCCTCCGGTTCATCGGTAAGCAGCAGATCGGCAGCGCCATCATGCACGGCTGCGCGGCACTGCGCCGCACTCCCCTGCATCACAGTTACGGCAACTTTGGGAAAGCGAGCCATGAATCCCTTGAGGATGGCGGGCAGAATATAGCGAGCCTGCAGATGAGTGGCGGCAATGGTGAGGGTTCCCAGCTCCGGATGCACATGCTGCCTGGCCATCACTTTGATGGTGGCGACCTTGTCCAGCACCTCGGCGGCCACTTTGATCACATCCCGACCTATGGGGGTGATCTGGGTCAGGTGTTTACCGCTGCGCTCGAAGATCTGGATCCCCAGCTCATCCTCCAGCATCCGCACTTGTTTGCTGATCCCGGGCTGGGAGGTAAAGAGGCTCTCGGCGGTGGCCGACAGATTCAGCCTGTGGTTCGCCACCTCGACGATATAGCGCAATTGCTGCAGTTTCATGGTGTAGCCCTCAAGCGAACCCACCGTTAATAGTAACAAACTTTCAGCAATGGCCCGCCGCCATCAGGCCGGGCGATCCTTGAGTAGGAAATCACGCAAGGCACGGTTGGCCATGGAGAGCGGATCGCCACGCCGCCACGCCACACAGAGATCGAGGTAGATAGGCGGGTCGAAGGGCACACCACTCAGATCAGGCTCCTCTTCCAGCACCATCCGCAAGAAGGTGGTCACCGCAAAACCTTGCCGTACCACTGCCTTTAGCAGAGGAATAAGATTGCTCTCGAAGGCGATATCGGGTTCAACGCCCAGGCTCTGGGCCAGCGCCTCCATATGCTCCCGGTGATAAAAGCCACGGCGAAACAGCGCCAACTCCTGGGCAAAGAACTGCGAGAGGGTGACGGCTGATGCGCCACGCAAGGGATGATCGTCCCCCACCACCATCAACATCTCTTCGCTCAGCAGATGCGCTCCCTCGATGGCGGGGGGGAGATCACTGGTGATGAGAATGGCCAGATCGAGGGAGCCATCCACCATCCGGCTGAGCAGCTCGCGGGTGCCTGCCTCCTCAACCCGGATCTTGAGACCGGGGTAGCGGTGCTTGAAGGCCATCAGACGAGGGGGGAAATAGTAGGAGCCCATCATATAGGGGATCCCGATCCGCACTTCTCCCCGCTCCAGCCCCTTGAGCTCGGCCATCTCGGCCTCGGCCTGATGCATCTGCAGCAATAGACGCTCAGCATGGCGACAAAGCACCTCTCCCTCCGGGGTGAGCCGTACCGCCCGGTCCTGTCGATCAAACAGCCGCAGCTCGAGCTGCTGCTCCAGTTTGGCAATGGCCATGCTGATGGCCGGTTGTGCCACATGCAGACTGTTGGCTGCCTTGGTAAATGAGCCGGCATCCCTGACCGCCAGCAGATAGGTGAGCTGTTTCAGATCCATGTATCAATTCAACTTATGAGATGAATAACTTAAATATATTATATTTATAACAGCAAGGGCTCTACCCTGACCAAAAGTAGTCAGGACAATACGCAATGATTGAAGTTGGAAGTCGCGAGTGGATACGTGCAACCCTGGCCCTCAGCCTGGGCTCTTTTCTGGTGTTTCTGAACCTCTATCAGACCCACCCCCTGTTACCCCTGATTGCCGAGGTCTTCTCGGTCAACTCCCTCTCGGCCAGCTGGACCCTGGCAGGATGCACTGCAGGCCTCGCCGCCTCCTTGCTGATCTGCGCCAGACTGGCGGATCGCCATGGCCGTCGGCAAGTCATGCTGGGTACCCTCACCCTGGCGATCCTGCTCTCACTGTTGATCCCGCTGGTTGAGCAGTTTGGTTCCCTGCTGTTGCTGCGCATCCTGCAGGGCGCGCTGCTGGCAGGGCTGCCCGCGACCGCGATTGCCTATATGGGGGAAGAGTTCAGCAAACGGGCGCTGCTCTCGGCGGTGGGGGTCTATATTGCCGCCAACTCCCTCGGTGGCATTGCCGGTCGGGTGGTCGGCGGTCTGTTGGCGGGCTGGTTTGGCGACTGGCAGCATACCTTTCTGGGGATCGGAGTGATCAGCCTGTCACTGCTGCCGCTGGTCTTCTGGCTGCTGCCCCACCAAACCCGCTTTGTGGCGAGCGCCCCCGTTCGCGGTCAATTTGCCCGCGCCTTGCAGCAGCACCTGACCAATCCTTTGCTGGTAGGGGCTTACCTTATCGGCGGGCTCAACTTTATGGTGTTTCTGAACCAGTTCAGCTATCTCACCTTCCTGCTGGCCAAGCCCCCCTTCTCGCTGCCCACCCAGTGGCTCGGCATGCTGTTTCTCACCTATCTTTCGGGAACGGTGGCCTCCTCACTGAGCGGTCGCTTTGCCAACCGCTGGGGGGCACAACGGATGCTGCTAGTGGGGATCGCGCTGATGGCTATCGGCAGTCTGTGGCTGCTGCAGGGCAGTCTGCTCGGGATCCTGAGCGGCTTGCTGGTCTCCAGCTTCGGTTTTTTCCTGGCTCACGCCTGTGCCAGTGCTTGGGTGGGTCATCATGTCGAACACAACCGCGCCCTCGCCTCCTCCCTCTATCTGGTGGCCTACTATCTGGGAGCCAGTCTGGGGGGACTTTACCTGCACCCCTTCTGGGAGCAAGGCGAGCTGGGCGGTCTGGTCATGGGAATTGAACTGGTCCTCATCCTGACGGCAGGCTTGAGCCTCTGGCTCGGCCGTCTCAAGCAGCGAAGCCAATCGCCACTGCCCGCCCAGCAACCCCACCGACACGGGTAACGGGCTCAGCGCAAACAGGGTCACCCACGAGCAGATAGCGCTCTCGCAACCAAGCACCGCCAGATAACAAAGGGGGTCACACCGGTGACCCCTTTTGCTGCGTTATTCAAGAGCCTGTCTGGCTCACACCGCATTGAGCACAGGATCACTCCTGCTCGAAATAATCCGCAGGCACCGCGACCACAGCGTCGGTCGCTACCTCTTCGGCGATCACCTCCGCCAGCGGGCGCAGATGAAACTTGATCTGTCCGGAGGGCAACATCAGGCCAATATCGGGGTTGCGGGTATCCTGCATGTTGCCAGTTTTGAATGGCTGCTCGGGATAGCGCGCTACCAGATCCTGCAGTGAAGTGACCACCAGCTCGATATGTTCCAACCCCGCCTGATGGACGCGACCCGGTTTCGGTGCAGCCAGCTCGATACAGGGTACCTGTACCTCACCAGCCAGCAGCGGCTGATGCAACTGATAAGTCGCAATAGGGCGACCACCAATCATCCCCTCCACCAGCAAGGCGCCCGCCTCAGCCAGCACAGCACATAGCGCGCGGTACTCCTGCAGGGTAGCCGCCCGATAACAGAGATGATCGACCGTTGGCTGTGAAATTGTGACGCCAGTGGCGGCCAGTTCGGCCAACAGCTGAGAAACAAAAGGGGCCATCGGCCCCAGAGTAGAATCGAGTGGGTGAGACATGCTTACCATTTCTTCTTGGGTTGAAACAGGACATCGAGCTCGTCGGCTTCCTTGTCCTTGATGTTTTGCAGATCCTGCGCGCTATTTTGCTGCTGCAACTCTTCAAGCTCCTTGAGCCCCTGACGCATATCCTCTTCACGGGCCAGCAGATAGGGATCCTTGTCGCCCACGCTCGCCATGGCCGACAGACCCTTGGTGTAGAGCTGGCGGCAAGTACCATATTGGCCCTGAATGCGGGCATCCATCGCCCGCTTGACCAGATTGGAGATGTTGATCTTGAGCTGCATCAGCTCGAGGCGGCGCTCTTCCTGGGCAAACCCCTGAGGGTCAATCTTGCCCTTGTTGTGCTCGACCCGCAGCACAGCCCGCATCTTCTTGACCAGCTGCAGCATCTGGATCGCCTGACGGTCAGACTCCGGCGTTTTGAAATGCCCCTCATCCTGCGCGCTGTAGTTCTCCTGCACATTCTTGATCTGGGTCTGCACATCGGCGATGCGCTGCTTGATCTGATTGTTCGGCATCACTTGGGCGATGGCGCGATAGGCATCGAGGATCCGGTGCTGCAACAGCAACACCATGTTCTTGGAGAAAGGCACCAGATTGACATTCAGCAACACCTCTTCGGTCTCGTCAGCCACCGTCTTGTGTCTGGCAACGGCGTGACGCTTGTCCGCCTCTGCCTTCTGCTTATATTGCTGCATCACGTTATAGGCGATAACCAAAAACAGGAGTGCGCCAATAGACAGCAATACCAAAGTTAAAATCATAGGATGTCCAAACCCCTGTTCCTATCCAATTGCGTGATCCTACAACAGCTTACCCACTTAAGGTAGCCTGCAGATCCCCCCTTGCCCACGATTTGTCACCAAGCTGTGCCCCCGGTCTCAGGGAGAGATTGCAGGATCAGGGGATGATGACCATGACGGTCACCTCCCCATAGTATCGCCCATCAGCGCCATTACTTGAGGTTAAAGCCCCGCGATTGCAGGAATCCCAGCATGAAAGGGCGGGACTCCTTGCCCAGAATGGCGCGGATCTGGCCACTCCAGGTCTGCTGTTTGTTGTTGCTGCTGCGGGCCTGATAGTAGTCCGCGATCTGCTGATCATATTGAGCCAGCAGGTCACGATCCAGTTCGTGCCGGTAGCGATCCTGATGCACCACCAATCCCCTGGGCAGACGGGGTTTCTGCTCCGGCTGCTGGGCTGGATGACCAAGGCAGAGGCCAAACAGCGGGATCACCTGATGGGGCAAGCCGAGCAGTTCGCTCACCTCGGCCGGATGGTTGCGAATGCCGCCGATATAGACCCCGCCCAGTCCCAGCGACTGCGCCGCCAGCAGGGCATTTTGCGCCATCAGGGCACCGTCAATGGCACCGATCAGCAACTGCTCCGCATAACCGGTCTGGGCCTCGGGCACGATCTGGCTGTGACGATGGTAATCGGCGCAGAACACCAGAAACTCGGCCGCCTGCACCACATAAGGCTGATTGCCCGCCAGCATGGCCAGCTCCTGGCGCGCCTCGGGCTCACTGACTCGCACAATACTGGTCACCTGCAAAAAGCTAGAGGTCGAGGCGGACTGGGCGGCGGCGAGAATGGCATCCAGCTGCTGCGGGGCGATCGGCTCGGCAGTGAACTGACGAATGGATCGATGGGAAAGGATAAGATCGATGGTCTGATTCATGGCACCTCCAAAATGAGGTAACACCATAGCGAAAAAAACGAGGGAGCCCAAGGCTCCCTCGCACACCCAGCTTAAGGGGCCGGATAGACGTAAGGGGCTTGCAACCCGAGCGGAAGCCGAGCGCCCAGTAGAGCAGCAGGAAAATCGTCCAGCTCACCAGGAAGGCCAGTGAGTAGGGCAGCATCATGGAGACCAGGGTACCGATCCCGGTGCTCTTCACATACTGCTGGCAATAGACCACCACCAGCGGGAAGAAGACCATCAGCGGGGTGATGATATTGGAAGCGGAATCACCGACACGGTAAGCCGCCTGGGTCAGCTCGGGGGAGATCCCCACCGCCATCAACATGGGTACCAGGATCGGGCTGATCAGCGCCCACTTGGCGGAGGCCGAGCCGACTACCAGATTGACGCTGGCGGTGAGCAGGATCATCCCGACGATAGTCACCTCACCGGGCAGCGCCAGCGCATGGAGCACTTCGGCACCGGAGAGGGCCAGCAGGGTGCCCAGGTTGGAGTCGCCAAACGCCTTGATAAAGAGCGCGCAGAAGAAGGCCATCACCATGTAGGAGCCCATCTTATTCATGGTGGCCGACATGGCATCGATCACATCCTTGCCACTCTTGAAGCTGCCTGCGACAAAGCCGTAGACAATCCCGGGCAGGATAAAGAGCAAGAAGATGAGCGGCACAATGGACTTCATCACGGGGGCAGCGAAGGTAGTCAGGGAGCCATCGGCAGCACGCAGCGGTGAATCGCTCGGGGAGAGCGCCAGCAGCACGATTGCCGCCAGCATGGCAAACCCGGCCCAGTTGAAGGCACGGCTCTCTTGCGCGCTGTAACGCCCCATCTCGTCGGCACTCTCCAGATCCTCGTTGAGCGCCACATGCTTGAGGCGCGGCTCCACCACCTTTTCGGTGATGAACCAGCCGACGCAGATGATCAGCAACGAAGAGGCACCGGTAAAGATGATGTTGCACAGGGTGTTGACCATGTAGTCAGGATCGAGCAACTGAGCGGCGGACTGGGTAAAGCCCTGCAGCAGCGCATCCCCGCCGGAGGGCAGGAAGTTGGCGGCAAAACCGCCGGAGACACCGGCAAAGGCGGCGGCGATCCCCGCCAGCGGATGGCGTCCGGCAGCGTGGAAGATGATGCCACCGATGGGGATCACCAGCACATAACCCGCATCTGCGGCGGTGTGGCTGACGATCGCTACCAGGATCAGCATGGGGGTGAGAAAACGGGCAGGCGTCACTTTCAGCAACTTTTTCAGACCGGTATTGATAAAACCGGACTGCTCGGCCACCCCGACCCCGAGCATGGCCACCAGCACGATCCCGAGCGGGGCAAAGCCGGTAAAGGTCGTGACCATAGTGGAGAGAAACTCGGCCAGACCGGTACCGGTCAGCAGGTTGTTGACCACTACCGCCTCCCCGGTACGGGGGTTGACCAGATCAAACTGGAATTGTGACAACACCCAAGAGCCGACCCAGACGATCAGCAAGGCGTAGAGGAACAGCATGGCGGGGTCGGGTAATTTGTTCCCGGCTTTCTCGACGCCATTGAGGAAACGGTTCAGCCAACCTTTGGGAGGGCTGGCCGGACGGTCATTGACAGCAGCATGACTCATTATTGCGATACTCCTTTCCCTAGAAACGAGGTCGCATGCTAGCAATTCCAGCCAATCCGTCTCATGACCGATCGCAAAAGAATGATTAATTTTGATTAAATATTGCGGAATAAAATCCCAAGTTGTGGCCTAACGCACACTTGTTACTCTGCCATCACGGCATCTAGCAGTGGATAACGCCCAACCTGGCACTCCACCACAAAACCGCTCGCCTCGACTTGCGCCACCGTCAGCGGCTTGCTGAACAGATACCCCTGGAACACATGGCACCCCTGGGTCTGCAGTGCGGCCAGCTCGTGAGGCTCCTCCACCCCTTCGGCCATGATCCCCAACCCCAAATTGGTGGCCATGGCTGCAGTCGCCCGGATCACCGGCAAGTTGAGGCCGACCACGAAGGAGCGATCCAGCTTGATGTTGTTGATCGGCAACCGGTTGAGATAGGCCAGCGAGGAGTAGCCGGTACCGAAATCGTCGATGGCAATCTTGATCCCCTGCTCGCTCAAATCGTCGAGAATGCCGAGGCACCCCTTCATATCGAGCATCAGCACGGTTTCGGTCAGCTCCAGCGTCAACAGGGAGGCATCCACCCCGTGCAGCTCCAGCTGCTGGCGAACTTGCCCGGGCAACGCCGACGAGAGCTGGAAACCGGAGAGGTTGACGGAGACCGGCACCCGCTGATGGAAACGCTTCTGCCAGCTGGCGACCTGTGCCAGCGCGGTGGAGAGCACCCAGCTGCCGATCTCGCGGATCAGCCCCATCTCTTCGGCGAGCGGGATAAATTCCACCGGCGACACATGGCCGAGCACCGGGTTGTACCAGCGCAGCAGCGCCTCGTAACCGATCAGACGCCGTTTGGCGGCATCGACCTGCGGCTGGTAACAGAGGCTCAGCTCCTGGCGGCCGATGGCCTTGGCCAGAAACTGCTTGAGATTGAGCTTGCGCTGCAAGGTCTGCTGCATGCTGGGGGTGAAACGCTGCCAGCGCAGCCGCCCCATCTGCTTGGCCTGATACATGGCCATGTCGGCACGGGTGATGAGGTTGTCCCCGTCATCCGCATCATCGGGATAGATGGCGATACCGATACTGCCGCCAATGGTCACCTCCGGCAGCCCGCTCAGTTGCAGCGGCTTGGTCATCTGGGAGAGCATCTGATCGGCCACCTCTTGCGCCCGATCCCCCTGATTGCCCAGCGGCACCAGTGCTGTGAATTCATCGCCACCGAGGCGAGCCAGCTCCACATCCCGCGGGCAAATCTGTTTGAGGCGACCGGCGACCCGTTCCAGCAGGCGATCTCCCGCCTTGTGGCCGTAGTTGTCGTTGACCAGCTTGAAGTTGTCCAGATCCATGAACACCAGCGCGAAACGCTCCCCCAGCCCGCAATAGGCCTCGAGGGATTTCATCAAGCCATACCGATTGAGCAGGCCGGTCAGGGAGTCGTGCCAGGCGAGGTGGCGATGCTCCAGCTCTTCGAGTTTGCGATCGGTAATATCCCGCATGGTGAGCAGAATGCGGGCCCCCTGCTGGATATAGCGGAACTGATACTGGAACCAGCGCATCCCCTTGAGGGTGCGGCACTCCCCCTCGGTCACCACCTCATCGAGACGGGAGAGCTTCTGGTAGAAGCTGTCATCATTGCCGGAGAAAACCTGGGAGAGCTTGGCGATCTGGTGGCCGAAACACATTTCGAAGTGATAGTTGCCACTCTCGAACACACCATGGCTATCGAACAGGCAGGCAAGGGTATCGCCGGTTGCCAGCGAGGACTCCTGATAGAGGGTATCGGAGTCGAGCACCGCTTCGGTCATCATCATCAGCCGGCCAGCCAGTTGAATACCAGAGAGGCGCAGATAGATCTGCTTCTTGACCCCCTTTGGGGAGAGGGTCCACCACTCGTTGTAACTGCGCCCCTGCTGAAAATCACCCAGATAGCGCTGTAGCAGCAGATCGATGGCGGTTGCCATATCGGCAGAGAAGTCGCGGGAGCAGAGTTCGTCGAGAGACGTCGCCTCCCACACGGAGAGCGCTGCGCTGTTTGCCCAGAAAATATGGTGATGCTCGATGTCATAAACCCAGATCGGGGTATGCAGAACATCCATCGTCTTCAGTAACCGTTCGTCAAGCGTATTCATCTGGTCAAGGTCATTCATGCTGGATGGTCACTGGTTAACCGGAAAACAGATCTGGCAAACCGCTAGCTGCAGAATGCAAGGTGCAAATACCTCTCGGCCATTATCCCTTTTCACATAGCCAAGAGCGGACAAAACTATTTCAGATATCAACAACAGGGCAGCCTGTACGGCAAAACTACAAAGGACTCAGCCAAGGACCCTGTTAATCCAGGCAAATCATATAGTCGATTTTTAACTTTTTTCCCCAGTAAAAACAAGCACTAAGAGCTATCCACTCGAGACCTTGAAAGAGCAATTGCATATTTGCTGCGACAAATTTGTTATTAACATTTAAATCAATGGCGGAAATAGTCATCACTCTCTGTCACAAAGCTTCCATTAATTAACCAAGCGGATGGATAAACAGCCAAAAAAACGCCAAAACGGACAAAAATAGTTCACTAAGGCGGAATTGCTATATCCCAAATTCATTTTTCAACAGGCAATGAGCAAAACCAGAATATATGATCTGCATCACATTGGCTGGGGATGGAAAACTACCCCGGCTGAGCACGCAGCGCAACCGGCGCCCTTCCCTCAGGTTGCAATATCGGCCTTCGCCCGCGGTTATAGCGGAACAAATCAGGAAATATGGCAAACATCACTGCCGCAGTACCATTTGGCATCGTGCCGAAATAATCACCAGCTTGGGGAAATTGAGATGATGGGCGGGTGGAGAACAGGTATCAACAGAAATCGAATCCAGATCAATTAAACGCTGAATTACCCTTGCCAACCCGGAACGCTCTTTTTATGGTTGCCCCCTTGTTACACCCAGAACAGCGTTTATGAAGCACATTGAAGAGTTCTACCTGTTCGTCAAGGTGGTGCAAGAGGGAGGATTCTCCCACGCTGCAGCCGCACTGGGCATGCCAACAGGCACCATCAGTCGACGCATTTCCCAGCTGGAAGAGCAACTGGGTTGCTCCCTGCTACATCGCTCTACCCGCAAGCTCCGCCTGACCGATGATGGCCTCAGATACTACGAACGTCTCTGCACGCCACTCGCACAAATCGAGCAGGCCACCAGCGAGATCCAGGGTCAAGAGGCCGATATCACCGGGCTTATCCGGATAGCTGCGCCGATCGCGCTCTCCAACACCATCCTCATCGATATGCTGGCCGAATTCGGGCTGCACTATCCCGAGGTACAGTTCGATATCACCCAGACCAATGATCACCAGCACCTGTTCGACAATGATCGGGATCTGGTGTTCTTCAACGGTGAGCTGCCCCAGTCGCTGCCCAATGCGATCTGTCTCGGCCATATCGAGTACGGCCTGTTTGCCTCACCACTCTATTTGACCAAGAAGGGCACCCCCTCCCATCCCAACCAGCTTGAAGAGCATGATCTCATCTACTGCTGGCCTCACCAGCACTGGCAGCTGACCGACAAGGATGGCCAGAGCGTCTGCATCAAACGCAGCGCCAAACTGACCGTCAACCAGACCCAGGCTGCGGTACGCGCAGCCCGGCGTCATCTGGGGATCGTCAACGCCCCGCTGCACTATCTGAGCAGCTTCCTCCATGACGAGCAGCTGGTGCCGGTACTGACCGACTGGCAAACCGGCAATCGCCCCTTCTACATGTTGTGTTGCCAGCACCAGTTCGCTCCGTTGCGTGTTAAGATGTTCGTTGAATTTGTTGAAAAATACTCAGCACGCTATCGCAATCGGCAGTGGGACAACCAATTTTCACAAGGTGATAGCCTCACCCATTGCATCTGACCGTTAGCGGGCCACACTTATAGCATCCCTTGCCAACAGAGCCTGCCTAACGCCATGAATGTATTGATATGTGATGACTCCGGGTTCGCCCGCAAACAGCTGGCGCGGGCGCTCCCGGCCGACTGGAAAGTCGATTTGCACTACGCGGCCAATGGTCTCGAAGGGATCGAACAGGTGCTGATGGGTCATGGCGATCTCATCTTCCTCGATCTGACCATGCCGGAAATGGACGGTTACGGCGTGCTGGAGACCCTCCAACGGGAGGGTCTGCGCAACAAGGTGATCGTGGTCTCCGGGGATATCCAGCCAGAGGCCTATCAACGGGTCATGGGGCTGGGGGCGCTCGATTTCATCAAGAAACCCGCCGCCCCAGAAACCCTGCTCGCCCTGCTCAAAAAGCATGATTTCTGGAGTGCCGCCCCGAGCGGTCAACCAAGCGCCCCCGAGCAGCTGACAAGCGGCGTGGTAGCCGATGCAGGCGTCAAGATCACCCCCGAAATCCGCGATGTCTATCAGGAACTGGCCAACGTCTCCATGGGGCAGGCTGCCGACTTGCTTGCCCGTCTGCTCAACGCCTTCGTGGTGCTGCCTATCCCCAACGTCAACGTGCTGGAGGTCTCCGAGCTGCACATGGCCCTCTCGGCGGCCGCCGATTCGGATACCCTCTCCGCCGTCTGTCAAGGCTTCATCGGGGCGGGGATCGCTGGCGAAGCGCTGATCCTGTTCCATGACTCCAGCTTCAAGGATTTGGCCAAGCTGATGAACCATCAGGGGACGCTGGATCGCACCGCCGAACTGGAGCTGCTGATGGATACCGCCAACGTGCTGATCGGCGCCTTCCTGCGCGGCTACGCTAACCAGCTCGATACCCCCTTCAGTCAGGGCCACCCGGTGGTGCTCGGCCAGCACAGACCCATCAACGAGCTGATCAACACCAACAAGAGTCGCTGGCGTCGTACCCTCGCCATCGAGATCAACTACCGGATCCAGTATTACGCGGTGCAGTGTGATCTGCTGCTGCTGTTTACCGAAGATTCCATCGCCACCATGAACAACAAAATCATGCACATGCTCTAGGAGTGACTATGGAAATCCGTGAATTTCATTGGCTGATGAACATAGTCCAGAACCTGGACGTAGGCTTGGTGGTGCTCGACAAGGAGTACAAGGTTCAGGTGTGGAACGGCTTTATGGAGAGCCACAGCGGCCGACTGGCGGGTGAAGTGCGCGACGGCGTGCTGTTCGAACTGTTCCCCGATGTGGACAAAGCCTGGTTCGAGCGCAAAGCCAACATGGTCTTCAAGCTCAACAACCGCGCCTTCAGCACCTGGGAGCAGAAGCCCTACCTGCTGCGTTTCTCCAACTACCGCCCCATTACCGGCTCGGCACCCCATATGTTCCAGAACCTGACGCTGGTGCCACTGGCCGATTTCGGCGGGCAGGTGACCCATATCGCGGTGATGATTTACGATGCCACCGATGAGGCCATGCTGATGAGCGGCCAGCGGCAGGCTTGAGCTTGCTACAAATAACAGAGGGCGCCGCGGCGCCCTCTGTTATTTCGGTACAAACAGATCTGAGTATAACGTCTACCTCACACAACCGTCTCAACGTGCCCTGAGATACTCGGTGAAGGCGTCGATCACCTCTTCGATATCGTCATCGTTGATCTGCAAATGGGTCACCAGCCGCAGTTCGCCGTAACCGGAGAAGAGGATCCCCCGCTCCTTCATAAAACCGAGCAGAGGAGCGGACTCCCCCTCACGCAGTCGCAGGAACACCATATTGCTCTGCACCAGCGAGAGGTCGAGCTCGATGCCCGGCAACGCCGCCAGCCCTTCGGCCAGCCGTTTGGCACGGCGGTGATCATCGGCCAGACGGGTCACATGCTGCTCGAGGGCAAACAGACCGGCTTGCGCCAGAATACCCGCCTGACGCATGCCGCCCCCCAACATCTTGCGCAGGCGGCGCGCACGGGCGATGAAGTCATGGCGGCCCACCAGCAGCGAGCCAACCGGTGCGCCCAACCCCTTGGAGAGACAAATCGAGATGCTGTCAAACGGTGCTGCGATCACCTCGACCGGGGTCTCGCTGGCCACGGCGGCGTTAAAAAGCCGGGCGCCATCGAGATGGAGTTTCAATCCGCGTTCGGCAACGAATCTGCCCATCTCCTGCAGATAGGAGAGCGGCAGTACCTTGCCATTGTGGGTGTTCTCAAGGCAGATAAGGCGAGTCTGGACGAAGTGGGCATCATCAGGCGCCAACGCGGCCTTGATATCATCGAATGCCAGCGTACCGTCGCGCTGCATCGGCAAGGGTTGCAGGGCCACGGAGCCCAGTACGGCACACCCCTGTGCTTCATAGCGATAGATGTGAGCGGCGTTGCCGAGGATGGCCCCCTCACCGCGTTGACAGTGGCTCATCACCGCCAGCAGGTTGGACATGGTGCCGGACGGCACAAACAGCGCCGCCTGTTTGCCCAGAAATCTGGCCCCATAGGCCTCCAGCGCGTTGACGCCCGGATCTTCACCATAGACATCGTCACCGACTACGGCGTGGAGCATGGCCTGACGCATGGCGTCAGTAGGCTGGGTGACGGTGTCACTTCGTAAATCGATATAGCGCATGAGATCCCTCCTGAAACAGGAGAGTGACGTTAGCCATGCGCCCCCCGCTTGGCAAGGGGCGCATGAGCAGAATGTGAAGCCAATAGACGTCCATAGAACCCGCAGGCGGGATTTACCAAGGCAGCGGCTGACCGTTGAGATCCACTAGCTGGCCCGATTGGCTCAACGATAACCCCTTGATGAGATTGAGCAGTTTCACCGCCACCTCGGCAGGATCCTGCAATTGCTCCGCGGGCAACTCGCTCAGAAAGGGGGTGTTCATCGGGGAGTCCATCAAACCGGGCGCTACGGCCACCACCCCCGCTTGCGGGAAACGCTGCGTCCACTCAAGGGCCAGGGTTTTCACCCCCATGTCGAGGGCCGCCTTGCTCATCCGGTAGCTGTAACGTCCCCCCTCCTGATTCGCGGTAATGGAGCCCGCCAGATCGGAGATGGCGCAAAGCCACAGAGGATGATCACTCCCCATCAACCGACTGAAGCGGGCAGCCAGCGCCAGTGTTGGCCAGGCATTGGCCAGCAGGCTGTCGCACAGCCACTTGGGGTGCACCTCTTCAACCCGCCGCTCCGGCATAAAGCTGACATCGTGCAACAGGCCGATGGTGTTGATGACCACAGTGGGGAGCGGATCGCTATCGTAGAGGGTAAACAGAGCATCGAACGAGATGGCGTCCACCTCTTGCAGCGGGAAGAAGGCCCCCATCTCGATCCCTTTTGGATAGGTGCGCCCGGCCAGCAGGAAGGACACCTCCCTTGCCATCAGCTCTCTTGCCAGCGCCGAGCCCAGCGCACCGCTTCCGAGGATCAAGTAGCTCATCGCCCATTCCATGGAGAGTTATCTTGCTTAGAGCGTATCAGAATAATCAACCGGCCGTGACACGATCAAAGGGTAATATGCCCCTCATCACGCTTCCCCCAGATGGCGACCAAACTCCCGCGCCAGCGCCAAGTCGAGAAAACCGTCCGCTTTCTTGTGGGTGCGCAAAAACTGGTAATAGGCGAGCAGGGTGACCAGTGCCTCCTCATCGGGCAGCCCCACCCCGGGGTGCTGCTCGCCCAGCAGTTGCTGCGCCGCTGCCAGCGCCTCCCTGTCCACCACTTCCGCCTGACGGTAGAGATAACCGCAGCCGGTTGCCAGCCACTCCAGCGAGCAGTTGGCCCCCATGGCGATCTGGTTGGCCCGCGCCAGGCCAGGCTCGGCTCCCTTTAAATATGGCTATGTCCCAATTACGTGTTGAAAGGCTAAGCTTGAAGTAGGCCATCACCTTGAGGTCTACCATCATGGATACCCCAGCCTTTCAA
>NZ_JBSTYP010000038.1:0-48082 GCF_054052405.1 Aeromonas aquatilis
GGAGCGTTACGGGAAGGAGGTGAATATCAAAGCGTGTATGCATGAGGCGCTGGGACACCCCATGCAACACGTAATTGGGACATAGCCTTTTTTTATGCATGAGAAAATATGGCTGCGTTGTTCTGATATTTTTGGTCTCGCCATGTTGAATGTGATTATATGTTTTAAATCAATCGAATAGTCTCGTATTTAGCGCAATGGCAGCGATAGATGGTGATAGGACACCGGATGGCTGTTCGCATCCGCATATTGTGTCTGTTCTCAGTTAATTCACTTATTTCAATTAATCACCAGAGTTTAACGCCAAATAACTTGTGGAAAATCAACCCACTCAATCCGCGGTATGCAAATGCTGCGTCAATATGTTCCCCCTGTCCCATCTCCTTGCTTGAAAAGCCCCCTGCACGTCCTTAAACTTCAATGTGGGGAAAAGTGGATCAAAGTGGTTTTTAGAGGGGCAATCTGCCTGCTCACTCACCTTCAGGGACTGCAATTTGTTGCGTGGCGCTCATGCCATCAGCCTGGACAGTAAAGGGCGGTTGGCGATTCCGACCAAATTCCGTGATTGGCTGCGCGACGAAAGCGACGGCCAGCTGGTCTGCACCATCGATATTGCCCATCCCTGTTTGCTGCTTTATCCCCTGAATGAATGGGAAGAGGTCGAGCGCAAGCTCAAGACTCTCTCCAGCATGAATCCGCAAGAGCGCCGTTTGCAGCGTCTGCTGCTGGGACATGCAACCGAATGCGAGCTGGATGGCAATGGCCGTCTGCTGCTCAGTCAGCCACTGCGCAACCATGCCGGGCTGGACAAGAAAATCATGCTGGTGGGCCAGCTCAACAAGTTTGAGTTGTGGGATGAAGCCCGCTGGCAACAACAGGTCAATGACGACATCTTGGGTCTGCCCGGGGACGATTGGGCAAGCTCACCACGACTACAGGATTTCTCTTTATAAATGACCCAAGCCGCTGAACACATCACAGTGCTGCTGCACGAAGCCGTTGAAGGTCTGGCCATCAAGCCGGACGGTGTCTACGTCGACGGTACTTTTGGCCGTGGTGGTCATTCTCGTCTGATCCTGCAGCACCTTGGCCCCAATGGCCGCCTGATCGCCATCGACCGCGATCCCCAGGCGATCGCCGAAGCGGCCAAGATCCAGGATCCCCGTTTTGAAATCGTGCATGGCCCCTTCTCCGGCATCGCCTCCTATCTGGATGAGCGTGGTTTGCTGGGCAAGGTGGATGGCTTCCTGCTGGATCTGGGGGTCTCTTCACCCCAGCTGGATGATGCCGAGCGTGGCTTCAGTTTTATGAAAGATGGTCCGCTCGATATGCGGATGGACCCCACCTCCGGCCAAAGTGCCGCCGAGTGGCTGGCAAAGGCCGATGTGGATGACATCGCCTGGGTGCTGAAGACCTTCGGTGAGGAGCGTTTTGCCAAGAAGATCGCCCGCGCTATCGTCCACGACCGGGTGACCGAGCCTTACGTACGTACCCGTCAGCTGGCGGAGATGATTGCCCGGGTCAATCCGAGCAAGGAGAAGGGCAAGCACGCGGCAACCCGCAGCTTCCAGGCCATCCGCATCTATATCAACAGCGAGCTGGACGAGATCGAAACCGCGCTCAACGGTGCGCTGGAAGTGCTGGCACCACACGGCCGTCTGTCGGTGATCAGCTTCCATTCGCTGGAAGACAGATTGGTGAAGCATTTTATCCGCAAGCACGAGAAGGGGCCGGAAGTGCCTTACGGCATTCCGCTGACCGAGGCCCAGCTGGCAGGCGGTCGCAAATTGAAGTCGGTCGGCAAGGCGCTCAAGCCTTCTGATCATGAAGTATCTGAAAACAGCCGGTCACGCAGCTCGGTGCTGCGGGTTGCCGAGCGGCTGGCGGAGTAAGCGATGAGCGAAGTGCGTGTTCATCTGGCCAAGGAGATCGTTGCCGATCTCTGGCGGCACAAGCTGCAGATTTTTCTGTCGGTCGCCGTGCTGGTGACCGCATTTGCCGTCATTCTGGTGACCAACATGACCCGTGGTCTGACGGCCAAGCAGAACGATCTGATGGCAGAAGAGGATCGCCTCAATATCGAATGGCGCCATCTACTGCTGGAGCAGGGCACCCTGGCTGAACACTCCCGGGTGGCGAGTCTGGCGATGGACAAGTTGCAGATGGGTCGTCCGCTGGTGACAACCGAGAAGGTAATTACCCAACCATGAAACGCAAGGCTACAGCCAAGGCTGCCAAAGCGACTGTCAAAGCGCCATCGATCTATCCGTGGCGCTTTCGCACGCTTGCGGTGTTTATCGGCATCGCGTTTGTGGGTCTGATCCTGCGTCTGGCCTGGATTCAGGTGATCAATCCGGATCGTCTGCGTCAGGAAGGGGACATGCGCTCCCTGCGTACCACCTCTACCCAGGCGGTGCGCGGCATGATCACCGATCGCAACGGTGAGCAGCTGGCGGTTTCGGTACCGGTCGAGGCGGTCTGGGCCGATCCCAAGACAGTACATGAATCTGGCGCCATCAATAATGAGCGAGCCTGGCTGGCGCTCTCCGCCGTGCTCAAGCTTGACATCAATACCCTCAAACACCGCATCGCCAACCCCAGCAAGCGTTTCGTCTATTTGCAGCGTCAGGTGACTCCTGCTGTGGCGGAATATATCAAGGGCCTCAAGCTGGGTGGCATCTACCTGCGTCCCGAAGCGCGCCGCTTCTACCCGACCGGCGAGATAAGTGCCCATCTGGTGGGGGTGACCAACATCGATGGCAGCGGCATTGAAGGGATTGAGCGCAGTTACAACGAGTGGCTGACGGCCACACCCGGCGAGATGCGGGTGCGCAAGGATCGTCAGGGCCGGGTCATCGAGCGGCTTGGCATCGTCAAAGAGGGCAAGAACGCCAACGATCTGCAGCTCAGTATCGATCAGCGGGTTCAGGCACTGGCCTATCGTGCCCTAAAACGCGCAACCGACGAGAACAAGGCGACCTCCGGCTCCATGGTGATGCTGGATATCAAGACCGGTGAAGTGCTCGCCATGGTCAACACCCCCTCCTACAACCCGAATAACCGCGGCCAGTACCAGAGCTTCCGGGTGCGCAACCGGGTGGTGACCGATACCTACGAGCCGGGTTCGACCGTCAAGCCATTGATTTTGCTCAGTGCCTTGCAGGCAGGTGTCACCAGCTGGAAAGATTTCATTCCCGGTGGTCCGCTCTTTATCGGTGCCAAGCAGATCAAGGACGTCAGTATCCACAAGGCGACCAACCTCTACGATATCCTGCGCTACTCCTCCAACATCGGTATGTCGCGCATCGCGCTGCGAATGCCGGCGCAGGAGATGATCAACACCCTCAGCATGTTCGGGTTCGGCATGGATACGGGCAGCGGGCTGATGGGCGAGAGCAGCGGCATGCTGCCCCAGCGTCGTCGCTGGTCTGATATCGAACGGGCGACCCTCTCGTTCGGTTATGGTCTGCGGGTTACCCCGCTGCAACTGGCTTCCGCCTACGCCACCCTGGCCAACAAGGGCAAGCGGGTGCCGCTCTCCATCGTCAAGGTGACTACGCCGCCCAAGGGTGAGCAAGTGATCGACCACAACAACGCCTCTGCCATGTTGCAGGCGCTGGAGTACGTGGTCGACAACGCCATTCCAAAAGCCAAGATCCCGGGCTATCGGGTCGGC
This sequence comes from Aeromonas aquatilis, assembly GCF_054052405.1. Classification (NCBI taxonomy): domain Bacteria; kingdom Pseudomonadati; phylum Pseudomonadota; class Gammaproteobacteria; order Aeromonadales; family Aeromonadaceae; genus Aeromonas; species Aeromonas aquatilis. The sequence goes on from NZ_JBSTYP010000038.1 coordinate 3,677, forward strand.
GGCAAGAGTGGTACCGCCAAGGTCGCCGTCGCCGGTGGCTACGGCAAGGATTACATGGCCTGGTTTGCCGGTTTCGCGCCAGCCAGTGACCCCCGTTTCGTCATGGTGGTGGTGATCAACGAGCCAAAAGGCAGTGCCTATTATGGCGGCGCCGTTGCGACCCCGCCGTTTGCAGAGGCCATGGGCGGGGTGCTGCAGCTCTTCAATATTCGTCCCGATGCGGTGCCGCCTGCGGTGCCCACCAAACTTGCCCGTACGGAGGCTCCTCTTGTCCCGCGCACTTGATGCATTACTGCGCCCCTTCGGCATCCAGGCGCCGGCGCTCACCCTGACCGATATCCAGCTGGATAGTCGGCGGGCTGGCCCCGGCTCGCTCTTCGTGGCCATTCGTGGTCATCAGATGGATGGCAGACGGTTTATCGAACAGGCGGTGGCTCAGGGAGCGACCGCTGTTGTGTTTGAGGAGGATGGTGAATTCGTCCCGCCATCGAATTCGGTTCCCTGTATCGGGATGCGGGATTTGCCTGTCCACCTCTCTGCGCTCTCCGGCTATTTCTACGACCAGCCAGCTACAAAACTTGAACTGGTTGGCATCACCGGCACCAACGGCAAGAGCACTACGGCACTGCTGGTTGCCAACTGGCGTACCCTGCTGGGTGGCAAGGCCGGCGTGATGGGCACCATCGGCAACGGCCTGTTTGGCCATCTGATCGAAGCGGAAAATACCACCGGCAGCGCCGTGCAGGTGCAAGCCAATCTGGCTGCGCTGCAAGCGCAGGGGGCGGATCTGGTGGCGATGGAGGTCTCCAGCCATGGTCTGGTGCAGCATCGGGTTGCAGCCTTGCCGTTTGCTGCCGCGGTCTTCACCAACCTGAGTCGGGATCACCTCGACTATCACGGCACCATGGAAGCTTATGGCGCGGCCAAGGAGCAGCTGCTGCAGTTGGTCGATGAGTCGAATGCGGTGATCAACCGCGATGACGAGTTGGGTGCCAAGTGGCTCGAAAAATACCCAGCAGCGGTGGCCTTCAGTGTGGATGGCCCGATTGAACACCATTCTGGCCGTCAATTAACGGCGCAGCAGCTTGATTTTCACCAGCAAGGTTTTCGCGCGCAGATTAACTCCAGCTGGGGGAATGGTGTATTATCCGCCCCCTTGCTCGGGCGCTTCAACGTCAGCAATGTGCTGGCGGCGATGGGCGTGATGCTGGTGCTTGGTTACGACTTCCACGAGCTGCTGGCGACAGCGCCTCAATTGCAGCCGGTCACCGGTCGCATGGAGTGTTTTGGCGGTGGCGATACGCCGCTGGCGGTGGTCGATTACGCCCACACCCCAGATGCGCTGGAAAAGGCATTGCAGGCCCTGCGGGTGCACTGCACTGGCCAGCTCTGGTGTCTGGTCGGTTGTGGTGGCGACCGCGATCGCGGCAAGCGCCCCATGATGGCTGCCATGGCTGAACAGTATGCGGATCGCGTGATCCTGACCGACGACAATCCCCGTACCGAGGAGCCGGCCCGGATCATGGCCGACATGGTGGCGGGTCTTCGCGATCCTGCTGCGGTGCAGGTGGAGCACGACCGGGTCAAGGCGATTGCGCTGGCCATCGGTCAGGCGAGCAAACAGGACATCATCCTGGTGGCCGGTAAGGGTCACGAGGATTATCAGATCATTGGAACCGACAAGCGGCACTATAGCGACCGGGAAACCGTCGCTGCTGCTTTGCACACATTAATGGAGTCATTCAAATGATGACCCTCAGGCTTGCCGAGCTGGCGCTGGTGCTTGATGCCCGTCTGATTGGTGAAGATGGCGAGATTACTGCAGTCAGCACCGATACCCGTACTCTGGGTTCTGGCGCTCTGTTTGTTGCACTGCGTGGCGAGCGCTTCGATGCCCACGATTTTTGCGATCAGGCGCTAGCCGCAGGAGCCTCAGCCCTGCTGGTCGAGCGCGAACTGCCGCTGGCCATTCCCCAACTGGTGGTAGCCGATACCCTCAAGGGGCTGGGCCGTCTCGGCAAACTGGTGCGTGAGCGCATCAACCCGAAAGTGCTGGCTATCACCGGCAGCTGCGGCAAGACCACAGTGAAGGAGATGGCTACCGCCATCCTGCGTCATGAAGGAGAGGTGCTGGCCACCGCCGGCAACTTCAACAATGAGGTGGGGGTGCCGCTCACTCTGCTGCGCCTCGAGCCGCAACACAAGTTTGCGGTGATGGAGCTGGGAGCAAACCACAAGGGCGAGATCGCTTGGACTACCTCGCTGGCCAAGCCCGATGCCGCCATCATCAACAACGTGGCGGCGGCCCATCTTGAGGGCTTCGGCTCTCTTGAGGGGATCTACCACGCCAAGAGCGAAATTTTTGAGGGCTTGAGCGAAGGCGGCACCGCCATCGTCAATGCCGACAACGAATTCTGGCCGAAATGGCGCGAGCGTGGCATTCGCTGCGCCTTCTCCATCGAAGATCAGAGCCAGCCGTTCCATGCTCGCGATGTGGTTCTCAACGCTAAGGGTTGTGCCGAGTTCGTGATGGTGACCCCGCAGGGCGAGGTGAGCCTGACTCTGGCGATCCCCGGCCGCCATAACGTGGCCAATGCGCTGGCTGCTGCTGCCGGTACGCTGGCACTTGGTGCTTCTCTGGCCTCGGTCAAAGCCGGTCTGGAGCAGATGGCTCCGGTCAAGGGACGCTTCTGTGTCCAGCACTGGGGCGGTCTGACCCTGGTGGACGATACCTACAACGCCAGCGTGGAGTCCGTGCTGGCGGGCATCGATGCCCTGACCGCCATGAGCGGCTTCAAGGTGCTGGTGTTCGGTGACATGCGGGAACTGGGTGAGGAGTCTGCCGAGCAACATGCCCGGGTTGGCCATCATGCCCGCGAGTGCGGTCTGGATGCCGTGCTGACAGTAGGGGAAGAGAGTCGCCATACCGCAGATGCCGCGGCTGGCCGACATTTCGATAACAAGGCGTCGTTGTTTGAAGTGCTTGCGCAAATGATTAATACACATCAGGAAATTTCGATTCTGGTCAAAGGGGCTCGTGGCTCCCGTATGGAAGATATCGTCAAGATGGTCGTCGACCATCAGGAGTCAGCTGCATGCTAGTCTGGCTGGCTGAACTGCTCACCCCGCACTTCACCTTCTTCAACGTCTTCTCCTACCTGACGTTTCGCGCCATCCTGTCGATCATCACCGGACTGGGGGTTGCCCTCTGGATGGGGCCGCGGCTGATCCGTCGCCTGCAGATCCTGAAATTCGGTCAGGTGATCCGCAACGACGGTCCCGAGTCCCACCTCAGCAAGCGGGGCACCCCGACTATGGGTGGCCTGATGATCATTGCTGCGATTTTCACGTCTGTGCTGCTCTGGTGCCGCCTCGACAACCCCTATGTCTGGCTGGTGCTGTTTGTGCTGGGTGCCTACGGCGCCATCGGCTTTGCCGATGACTACCTCAAGGTGGTGCGCAAGAATACCGACGGCCTGATCGCGCGCTGGAAGTACTTCTGGCAGTCTGCGGTAGCGCTGGCGGTGGCGGTGTTCCTCTATGCGACCGTGACCCATGAGGGTCAGACCCAGCTGGTGGTGCCTTTCCTCAAGGATGTAATGCCGCAGCTTGGCCTGATGTTTATCGTGCTGACCTACTTTGTCATCGTCGGCACCTCCAATGCGGTCAACCTGACCGATGGTCTCGACGGCCTGGCCATCATGCCGACCGTGATGGTGGCGGGGGGCTTTGCCCTGATTGCCTGGGCCACCGGTAACGTCAACTTTGCCAACTACCTGCACATTCCCTACGTGCCCTATACCTCCGAGCTGGTGATCGTCTGTACCGCTATTGTCGGGGCGGGTCTGGGTTTCCTCTGGTTCAACACCTATCCGGCGCAGGTCTTCATGGGGGATGTCGGTTCCCTGGCACTGGGCGGCGCGCTCGGCACCATCGCCGTGCTGGTCCGTCAGGAGTTCCTGCTGGTAATCATGGGTGGCGTCTTCGTGATGGAGACCGTCTCGGTGATCCTGCAGGTGGGATCATACAAACTGCGCGGCGTGCGGATCTTCCGCATGGCGCCGATCCATCACCACTACGAGAAGAAGGGCTGGCCGGAGCCGCGCGTTATCGTGCGCTTCTGGATCATCACCCTCGTGCTGGTACTGCTGGGTCTTGCCACCCTGAAGGTGAGGTAAGGCCATGATCATCATCATCGGATTGGGCAAAACCGGGCTCTCTTGTGTCGATTACTTCCTCGGCCGTGGCGTGACGCCACTGGTGATGGATACTCGCGCCAACCCGCCCGGCAAGGATCAACTGCCGCCTGAGGTAGAGCTCATTCACGGTCTCGACGAGGCACTGCTCAAGCAGGCGCACATGATCGTCGCGAGCCCGGGTATCGCGCTGGCGACCCCCGAATTGAAAGCGGCTGCCGAGTGTGGCGTACAGATCGTCGGTGATATCGAGCTGTTTGTTCGTGAGACCCAGACCCCGGTCATCGCCATTACCGGCTCCAACGGCAAGAGCACCGTCACTACCCTGGTGGGCGAGATGATTGCCGAAGCCGGACTCAATGTCGGCGTGGGCGGCAATATCGGCACGCCTGCGCTGGAGCTGCTCAAGCAGCCGATGGATCTCTGCGTGCTGGAGCTCTCCAGCTTCCAGCTGGAAACTACTCACAGTTTGCGTGCTGCCGCCTCCGTGGTGCTGAACCTCTCAGAAGATCACATGGATCGTTATCAGGGCATGGCCGATTACCGCGCCGCTAAGATGGAGATCCATCAGAACTCCAAACACATTTTGGTCAACCGCGACGATACCCAGACCCTGCCCGACGTGGGTCAGGTGTGGCAGAGCTTTGGTCTCGACTGCAATGGCTATGGCCGTTGCCTGCTGGATGGCCGCTACTGGCTGACCCTGCACGGTGAACCACTGCTGGCGGTAGACGAGATGAAGATCGTCGGTGCCCACAATCAGGCCAACGCCCTTGCCGCCATGGCGCTGTGCGATGCAGTCGGCATTCCCCGCGCTGCGCAACTCACCGTGCTGCGCCGCTTCGAGGGCTTGCCCCATCGCGCCCGCTTCGTGCGCGAAGTGAACGGGGTGCGCTGGATCAACGACTCCAAGGCCACCAACGTGGGAGCCACGCTGGCTGCCGTTGCCGGTGTGCGCGAGTCGGTCAAGGGGCGCCTGCTGCTGCTGGCCGGTGGTCAGGGCAAGGGGCAGGATTTTGGCCCGATCCAGGCGCTGCTGGGCAACCAGATCGATCACATGTACTGCTTCGGTCAGGATGCCGAGGTGCTGCTGGCGCTGGGCGAGCAGACCGAACGGGTGGCCGACCTGGCCGCTGCGGTTGCCAAAGCGGCGGCCGATGCCAAGCCCGGTGACTGGGTGCTGCTGGCGCCAGCCTGTGCCAGCCTCGATCAGTTCAAGTCGTTCGAGGTGCGCGGTGATCGCTTCACCGAGATGGTACAGATGCTATGAACGCCTACCTTGCCAGCCTGAACGGGCTTAACCTCTTCACATCCTTCGACGTTCGCGGTGATCGCCTTACCGCTGAACTGGTGCTGGCACTATGAACGCCCTTCGCGCAGCAGCAGGTTTGTTCCAGCGCTGGTTGTTACCGGCGCGTCCTGCCGGTCTCTACGATCGACAGCTGGTACTGCTGGCGCTCTCCCTGATGGCGGTCGGGGTTGTCATCGTGGCCTCGGCGTCGATCCCCGAAGGGATTGCGCTGGGAGATGACCCCTTCATGTTTGTGAAGCGTCACGCCCTGTTTCTGGTGATGGCGCTCGGTATCTCCTGGTTTGTGTTGCAGGTGCCGATGGCGCGCTGGCAACAGCACAACGGCCCCATGCTGCTGCTGGCGATCTTGATGTTGGTGCTGGTGCTGCTGGTGGGGCGGAACGTCAACGGTGCGGTGCGCTGGTTGCCGCTTGGCCCCTTTAACCTGCAGCCTGCCGAGTTTGGCAAGCTGGCGCTGTTTGTCTATCTGGCCGGTTATCTGGTGCGGCGCCAGAGCGAAGTGCGCGAAGCCTGGATCGGCTTCCTGAAACCGCTGGCGGTGTTCGGGGTGCTGGCGGTCTTGCTGCTGTTGCAACCTGACCTGGGTTCTACCGTGGTGATGTTCGTTACCTCGTTCGGCATGTTGTTTCTGGCCGGTGCCCGACTGGGGCAGTTTTTGACCCTGATCGGCGCGGGTCTCGGCTCTGTGGTGATGCTGATCATCGTCGAGCCCTACCGGATGCGGCGGGTGACCTCCTTTATGGACCCTTGGGCCGATCCGTTTGGCAGCGGCTACCAGTTGACCCAGTCGCTGATGGCGTTTGGTCGTGGCAGCTGGTTTGGCGAAGGGCTTGGCAACTCCATCCAGAAGATGGAGTACCTGCCGGAAGCGCACACCGACTTCGTGTTTGCGATCCTCGGTGAAGAGCTGGGTTACGTCGGGGTGCTGGGCGCCCTGTTCCTGATTTTTGCGTTGGCGGTCAAGGCGCTCAAGCTGGGGCATCGCGCGCTGGTGGCAGAGCGGCTCTATGACGGTTATCTGGCCATTGGCATCGGCATCTGGTTCAGCTTCCAGACCTTCGTTAACGTCGGCGCGGCCAGCGGCATGATGCCAACCAAGGGCTTGACCCTGCCGCTGGTGAGTTACGGTGGTTCCAGTCTCATCATCATGTCGGTGGCGGTGAGCATGTTGATTCGAATCGATTTTGAGTTGCGTCAGGCGACAGCCCAGGCGCGCGTGCGGGAGGTTTAGTGAGCAAGACTCTGTTGGTGATGGCAGGTGGTACCGGTGGGCATGTGTTCCCCGGTCTGGCCGTGGCCGATCGCCTGAAGGCCCAGGGCTGGACTGTCCACTGGCTCGGCACTGCCGACCGGATGGAGGCGGAACTGGTGCCCGCCCACGGTTACCCCATCTCCTTCATCGATATTCAGGGGGTGCGTGGCAACGGCATCAAGCGACTGCTGGTTGCGCCCTATCGCATCGTCAAATCGATCTTGCAGGCGCGTCAGGTGCTCAAAACTGTTCGCCCTGATGTGGTGCTCGGCATGGGCGGTTTTGCTTCCGGCCCGGGTGGCGTGGCGGCCTGGTTCGCCGGCATCCCGCTGCTGCTCCATGAGCAGAATGCTGCTGCAGGCATGACCAACAAGTTACTGGCCCGTATCGCCAGGCGGGTGTTGATGGCATTTCCGGGCGCCTTCGCGCCGAGCCGTCGCACCGCAGTGGTGGGCAATCCGGTGCGTCCCGAAGTGGTCGCCCTGCCGGATCCGCAACTGCGCAGCGGAGCCGAGCCGCTGCATCTGTTGATCGTGGGCGGCAGTCTGGGGGCGCGGGTGCTCAACGAGCAGGTACCTGCTGCGGTGGCGGCATCCGGCGTGCCCATCGAAGTGCGTCACCAGTGTGGCAAGGGCAATGCCGAGACAGTGTCTGCTGCCTATGCCCAACACGGCATCAATGCTGAGGTGAGCGAATTTATCAAGGATATGGCCAGCGCCTACGCCTGGGCCGACCTGGTGGTCTGCCGTGCCGGTGCGCTGACTGTTTCCGAGGTAGCTGCCGCCGGTGTGGCTGCCATTTTCGTGCCACTGCCCCATGCGGTGGATGATCACCAGACCCGTAACGCCCTGACACTGGTCGACGGCGGTGCTGCCGAGTTTCTGCCCCAGTCCGAGCTGAATACCGCGTCACTTGCGGCACGTCTGACCTGGCTGGCTGGTCGTAGGGAGACCCTGTTTAACATGGCGAAAGCGGCTCGCCGCGTCGCCATCACAGATGCGGCCGAGCGGGTTGCGGATGAGTGCAAACAGCTCGCAACCGGGCAGCGTGGTAAAGATTGATGAGCAAGGTTGCAGCGGTGACACCGTGCAGCCTTGTACCTGACTATATTGATGCCGCCGTGCAGCCGCGCTTTGATGGCACATGGCCTGCGGCAGACTAAAGAGACGATTATGACCAAGGTTGAACTGGCAAAACTGCGTACTGTGATTCCCGAAATGCGCCGCGTGCGTCGCATCCACTTTATCGGCATCGGTGGTGCTGGTATGGGCGGGATCGCCGAAGTGCTTGCCAACGAAGGGTATCAGGTAACGGGTTCTGATCTGGCTCGCAACGCTGTGACCGAGCGGTTGGCCGGACTGGGCGCCCACATCTTCGTTGGCCACAGTGCCGAACACGTCGAGGGTGCCAGTGTGGTGGTGGTCTCTACCGCCATCAAGCAGGACAACCCGGAGCTGCTGGCTGCCCGCGAACTGCGGATCCCGGTGGTGCGCCGCGCCGAGATGCTGGCCGAGCTGATGCGTTTCCGTCACGGTATCGCCATCGCCGGTACTCACGGCAAGACAACCACCACCAGTCTGGTGGCGAGCATCTATGCCGAAGCCGACCGCGATCCGACTTTCGTTATCGGTGGCCTGCTCAACAGTGCCGGTACCAATGCCCGCCTGGGCAGCAGCCGTTACCTGATTGCCGAAGCGGACGAGAGCGACGCCTCTTTCCTGCATCTGCAGCCGATGGTCTCTATCGTGACAAACATCGAAGCGGATCACATGGACACCTACGGCGGTGATTTCTCCAAGCTGAAGGCTACCTTTATCGAGTTTCTGCACAACCTGCCTTTCTACGGACTGGCGGTGGTCTGCATCGATGATCCGGTGATCCGTGGCATGTTGCCCGAGATTGCCCGCCCGACCCTGACCTACGGTCTCTCTGACGATGCCGACGTGCAGGTGCTGGATTTTGTCCAGACCACCAACCACAGCTGCTTCCGGGTGCGCCGCAAAGATGCGGGTGAGCTGCAGGTAACCCTCAACTTGCCGGGGATCCACAACGCCTTGAACGCTGCCGCGGCGATTGCTGTCGCGACAGAGGACGGGGTTAGCGATGAGGCCATCATCTCTGCTCTGGCCAAATTTGAAGGGGTCGGTCGTCGCTTCCAGCAGTATGGCGAGTTTGAAACCGGTCGCGGCAAGGCGATGCTGGTGGACGATTACGGTCACCACCCGAGCGAAGTGAAGGTCACCATCAACGCCGCCCGTGCCGGTTGGCCCGAGAAGCGTCTGGTGATGGTGTTCCAGCCGCACCGTTATACCCGCACCCGCGACCTCTACGAGGACTTCGCCGATGTGCTCTCCAAGGTAGACGTGCTGGTGATGCTGGAGGTTTATGCTGCCGGTGAGGAGCCGATCCCGGGCGCTGATGGACGGGCTCTGTGTCGCTCCATTCGCTCCCGTGGCAATCTTGAACCCGTCTTTGTGGCGACGCCGGACGATGTACCAGCCGTGCTGGCCGACCTGATCGGCGAGGGGGATTTGGTGCTGACTCAGGGTGCCGGGAACGTCGGGGCACTTGCCCGCCGTCTCGGAGAGATGAAATTGAGCATAGATAGCATGAAATCTGGTGCCTGAGGGCCCAATGAGTATTTTGACCGCCAAGCCGGGGCCTATATAATGGCGAACCGGTCTGTCCAAAGGCCGGTTTAGCGCGTTACACGGGGATCGATCGGGTGGAGGCAAGGGCACAGGGGCGCACCAAGGGTGGCTTCATCGCAGGGGTAGTGTTTTTCCTGCTGGTGATATGGGGCTGCTACCGGACGGCGCTGGATGTTAAAGGTTGGCTGACAGATGCCAACCGGTTGCCCATGAGCGAGCTGTTGCTGCAGGGGCAACACCAGTATTTGCAAACCGAAGAGCTGCGGATGGCCGTTCTGGATGGCGCGGAACTGCGCAACTTCTTCGAATTGGACGTTAACGAATTGCAGGCACGGCTCAATGCCTTGCCATGGGTAGCTCAGGTCTCGGTACGAAAGAAGTGGCCGAACAAGATCAAGATCTACCTCACGGAACAAGATGTGGCGGCGCGCTGGAATGGCAACCGCTTCGTCAACACCAAGGGCAAGGTATTCAGTGCCCCGGATCGGGTCAAGACGCCGCTGTTGCAGCTGTCAGGGCCGGATGACCAGGCCGCCCGGGTGTTGAAAGAGAGTCGGCAGTACGAGTCGCAACTGGCTGCCAAGGGATACAAGTTGCTGGGGGTGAATCTGACCCCCCGCCATGCCTGGGAACTGACCCTGGATGGCAATATCAAGCTGTTCCTGGGACGCAATGACATTGCGCTCCGGTTGCAGCGGTTTATCGATGCCTTCCCGGTTATCGAACCCCGTGCGCAAGTCGCTTACGTGGATCTTCGATACGACACCGGAATGGCAGTTGGCTGGAAGAAGAGCGAAGAGAAAGTGCATGACCAACACCGCAGATAGGAATTTGATTGTCGGACTGGATATCGGCACAACCAAGGTGGCGGTTCTGGTCGGGGAAGTATTGCCGGACGGTGAACTGAACGTCATCGGTATGGGCAGTCACGCTTCTCGCGGAATGGAGAAGGGCGGGGTCAATGACCTCGACTCCGTGGTCAAGTCACTGCGCCGCGCGGTGGAAGAGGCCGAGATGATGGCAGATTGCCAGATCAGCTCTGTCTATCTGGGGTTGTCCGGCAAGCATATTGATTGCCGCAACGAGACCGGCATGGTGCCCATCTCCGATGAAGAGGTGACCCAGGAGGATGTGGACAACGTGATCCACACTGCCAAGTCGGTTCGCCTCTCCGATGAGCTGCGGGTGCTGCATGTACTGCCTCAGGAGTTTGCCATCGATTATCAGGAAGGGATCAAGAATCCCGTTGGCCTCTCCGGTGTGCGGATGGCAGCCAAGGTTCACCTGATCACCTGCCACAACGACATGGCACGCAACATTGAGAAATGTGTGGAGAAGGTCGGCTTGCGCGTGGATCAACTGATCTTCTCCGCGCTGGCCTCCAGCTATGCCGTGTTGACCGAAGATGAGAAAGAGCTGGGTGTCTGCGTGGTGGACATCGGTGGCGGAACCATGGACATGTCGCTGTTTACCGGCGGTGCCCTGCGCCACACCAAGGTGATCCCGTACGCTGGCAGCACTGTGACCAGCGACATCGCCTACGCCTTCGGCACGCCGCCGCTCGACGCGGAAGCGATCAAGGTGCGCTACGGCTGTGCCCTCGGTCGTCTGGTCAGCAAGGAAGACAATATTGAAGTACCCAGTGTCGGCGGTCGCCCGGCGCGCAGCCTGCAACGGCAGACACTGGCTGAAGTGATTGAGCCCCGTTACACCGAGTTGCTCTCCATGGTGAATGATGAGCTGGTGCGGGTACAAAGCGAGTTGAAAGCGCAGGGGGTCAAGCATCAGCTGGCAGCCGGTGTGGTCTTGACCGGCGGCGCTGCCCAGATTGAAGGCATTGTGGAGTGTGCAGAGCAGATCTTCCAGAGCCAGGTCCGGGTGGGAGAGCCCATGAACATACGTGGTTTGAGTGATTACGTGCAGGCACCGGTGTACTCGACTGCGGTCGGGTTGCTGCAATATGGCCGCACCCATCAAGCCACAGGTAGCAACAAAGAATATGCCGCCAAGGCAAGCGTCGGTGGCCTGGTCAAACGGGTTAGCAACTGGCTGCGTGGCGAGTTCTAAGAATTTTGCTGAGTCAGGCAAATAAAGCGGAGAGACAACATGTTTGAATTTATGGATAGCCACACTGACGAAGCCGTCATTAAAGTGATCGGTGTAGGTGGCGGCGGCGGTAACGCTGTCGAGCACATGGTTCGTCAAAATATTGAGGGTGTTGAGTTTATTACCGTCAACACCGACGCCCAGGCTCTGCGTAACTCCAGCGCCAACACTACCCTGCAGATCGGCGGTGGCATCACCAAGGGTCTGGGTGCCGGCGCCAATCCGGAAGTGGGTCGTGATGCGGCCATGGAAGATCGCGAAGCACTGCGTGAGCTGCTGACCGGTTCCGACATGGTGTTCATCGCCGCCGGTATGGGTGGTGGTACCGGTACCGGTGCTGCGCCGATCGTGGCCGAAGTGGCACGCGAGATGGGCATCCTGACCGTTGCTGTGGTGACCAAGCCGTTCTCCTTCGAAGGGAAGAAGCGGATGGGCTTTGCCGCCCACGGTATCGAAGAGCTTTCCAAGAACGTCGACTCCCTGATCACCATCCCCAACGACAAGTTGCTGAAGGTGCTGGGTCGCGGTATCTCCCTGCTGGATGCCTTCAAGGCGGCCAACGATGTACTGCTGGGTGCGGTACAGGGCATTGCCGAGCTGATCACCCGTCCGGGCTTGATCAACGTCGACTTCGCGGACGTGCGTACCGTGATGCGTGAAATGGGTACCGCCATGATGGGTACCGGTTCCGCCTCCGGTGATGACCGTGCCGAAGAAGCGGCCGAGAAAGCCATCTCCAGCCCGCTGCTGGAAGATGTGGATCTAGCCGGCGCCCGTGGCATCCTGGTTAACATCACCGCCGGTATGGACATGACCATCGAAGAGTTCGAAACCGTGGGTAACGCGGTCAAGGCCTTCGCTTCCGAGAACGCCACTGTAGTTGTGGGTACCGTAATCGATCCAGAAATGCACGACGAACTGCGTGTGACCGTGGTTGCTACCGGTATCGGTGCCGAGCGCAAGCCGGACATCACGCTGGTCAAGAGCAGCCAGGTGCAAGAGCGCCCGGTGCGTCAGCCGCTGGTTAGCGACATGATGCAAGGCCGCGTGATGGACGAAGCCCCGGCCAAGGTGGTCAACGCCGAGCCGCAAGCTCGTCGTGAACCGGATTACCTGGATATTCCGGCGTTCCTGCGCAAGCAAGCTGATTAAGCCTCTTATGGCTCTCGTTTGTTTGTTGTTCAAGGAATGTGCTAAGATGGCCTGCCAACGACCATCTGGTCCGGATTTTAAGCTGTTTAGGGTACACCCATGATTAGACAAAGAACCTTGAAAACGAGTGTACAGGCGACCGGTGTCGGCCTGCATTCGGGCCGGAAAGTCACCATGACGTTCCGTCCGGCGCCTGTGAACACAGGAATCGTTTACTTGCGTACCGACCTGAATCCTGTGGTGGAGCTGCCAGCCAATGCCGATCAGGTGCGCGATACCGTGCTCTGTACCGCTCTGGTCAACGAAGCCGGTGTCCGTGTCTCTACCATTGAGCACCTTTCTGCCGCGCTGGCCGGGATGGGGATCGACAACCTCTATGTCGAGGTTGACGCGCCCGAGATCCCGGTGATGGACGGCAGTGCGCATCCCTTTATCTACCTGCTGCAGGAAGTCGGGATCCGTGAGCAAAATGCGGCCAAGCAGTTTGTGCGGATCAAGCAGAGCATCCGGGTTGAAGATGGCGACAAGTGGGCGGAATTCCACCCCTATCGCAACGGCTTCAAGATGGATCTCGAGATCGATTTCCAGCATCCGGTCTTTGAAGGGCGCAATCAGCGTTGCGTACTGGACTTCTCCGGTGCCTCCTTCGTGAAAGAGATCAGCCGTGCCCGTACCTTCGGGTTCATGCGTGATATCGAGTACCTGCGTTCCCAGAACCTGGCGCTGGGCGGAAGCCTGGAAAACGCCGTGGTACTGGACGACTATCGGGTGCTGAACGAAGACGGTTTGCGTTATGAGGACGAGTTCGTCAAGCACAAGATGCTGGACGCGATCGGTGACCTCTATATGTGTAACCGCAGCATCATCGGTGAATTCCGTGCCTACAAGACCGGACATGCCCTGAACAACAAGCTGCTGCGTGCCTTGCTGGCCGAGCAGGAGGCTTGGGAACTGGTGACCTTCGAGGGTGAGGGCGACAAAGCGCCTATCGCTTACTACGATAACGGTCTGGTTCTGGCCTGATAGCTGTGCAACGGAACGTCGGTCCTCTCTCCGCACCGACGTTCCGTCATTTGTTTACTCCATCCTTTAATACCGATTATCTCCCGGTTTTATTTCCCGTGCAGGCTCCTGGCCGCACCTGACCGAGCAGACTGATTTCTATGAGCATTACCCTGATCCTCCACGGCAAGCAGCGACGCAAGTTGCACCTGCCCAAACAACGTCTGGCCTGGGTCGGCGGTATTCTCTTCTCCCTGTTGGCCCTTGGTAGTGGTTGGCTCTGGCAGAGTTGGCACCAGAAAATGGAGGCGCTGGAAGTGGCGCTTGCCGTTGCCGAGCAACAGTCCGTCGACCAGAGTGGCGACGAAGCCCGTGAACAGTTGGCAATGCTGGCTGCTCAGGTGGGCACCATGCAAGGCCAGCTTGGCCGTCTCAATGCCCTCGGCGAACGATTGACCGAGCAGGCCGATCTCGATCCCGACGAGTTCAATTTCAAAGAGCTGCCCCCCATGGGCGGCCCTTCTTATGATGAAGAGCTGGAAGTGAGCCTCAACGAGCTGCAAGCCTCGATGAAACACCTCAGCCAGCAGCTCAGCAGCCGTGAAGAGCAGCTGTCGGTACTTGAATCTTTCATCATGAATCACCATATCACCGATGCCGGTTTTATTTCCGGCACGCCAGTCAAGCAGGAGCGAGTTTGGGTCTCGTCCGGGTTTGGTGGACGGGTCGATCCGTTCAACGGGCGTGCCAAGATGCACAAAGGGGTCGATTTCCGTGGCAAACCCGGAACCCCGATTCTGGCCACCGGGCCCGGCATTGTCAGCTGGGCGGGCCGTCATCCGGAATTTGGCAATATGGTGGAGATTAATCACGGCAATGGCCTGGTCACCCGCTATGCCCACAACTCCAAGTTGCTGGTCGAGGTGGGCACCTTGGTTGATCAGGGTCAGAAGATTGCCTTGATGGGACGCACCGGTCGCGCGACCGGGGTCCATTTGCATTACGAAGTGTTGAAAGATGGTCGTCAGGTCAACCCCGCACGCTTTCTCAGTGCCAGACGGGGTTAGGTTTTTTTCTTCAGGTTCCAGTGACGGAACGCTTTTATAACCAGAAATAGTTGGTACCCATGATTAGCACACTGCTTACCAAGATTATCGGCAGCCGGAACGACAGAACGCTCAAGGCTTTGCGCAAAATTGTAAAACAGATCAATGCCATGGAGCCGCAGTTCGAGGCTCTGTCCGATGCCGAGTTGCAGGCCAAAACGGCTGAATATCGTCAGCGTATCGAGCAGGGTGAGACCCTGGAGCAGTTGCTGCCGGAAGCGTTCGCGACCGTGCGTGAAGCCTCCAAGCGGGTGTTTGGCATGCGCCACTTCGACGTGCAGCTGATCGGCGGCATGGTGCTGAACTCCAACCGCATCGCGGAAATGAAAACCGGTGAAGGTAAGACTCTTACGGCGACTCTGCCAGCTTACCTGAACGCCCTGAGTGGTCGCGGTGTGCACGTGGTAACGGTGAACGACTACCTGGCCAAGCGTGATGCGGAAGCTAACCGTCCACTGTTCGCCTTCCTCGGCATGACCGTCGATTGCAACGTGCCCGGTATGGATGCGTCCCAGAAGCGTGACGCCTACGCCGCCGACATCACCTACGGTACCAACAACGAATTCGGTTTCGACTACCTGCGCGACAACATGGCGTTCTCGCCGGAGCAGCGGGTACAGCGTCCGCTCAACTACGCGCTGGTGGATGAGGTGGACTCGGTGCTTATCGATGAAGCCCGTACTCCGCTGATCATCTCCGGCCCGGCTGAAGACAGCTCAGAGCTCTATATCCGCGTCAACAAGCTGATCCCGCTGCTGGTCAAACAGGATAAGGAAGACACAGAAGAGTACACCGGTGACGGTCACTACACAGTAGATGAGAAGAACCGTCAGGCCCTGCTGACCGAAAACGGCCAGATCTTCGTGGAAGAGCTGCTCAAGAAAGAGGGGCTGCTGGACGAGAACGACTCCCTGTTCTCCGCCTCCAACATCAGCCTGCTGCATCACGTCAATGCGGGTTTGCGTGCTCACACCCTGTTCGAGCGCAACGTGGACTATATCGTCCAGAAAGACGAGATCGTCATCGTCGACGAGCACACTGGCCGTACCATGCCGGGTCGTCGCTGGTCCGATGGTCTGCATCAGGCCGTTGAAGCGAAGGAAGGGGTGAAGATCCAGAACGAGAACCAGACGCTGGCATCCATCACCTTCCAGAACTACTTCCGTCTTTACAACAAGCTGGCGGGGATGACAGGTACTGCGGATACAGAAGCCTTTGAATTCCAGCAGATTTATGGCCTGGATACCGTAGTTATCCCGACCAACAAGCCAATGGTGCGCAAGGACATGGGCGATCTGGTCTACCTGACTGCCAATGAGAAGTATGCCGCCATCATCGAAGATATCCGTCAGTGCGTGGCCAAGGGCCAGCCTGTACTGGTTGGTACTGTCTCTATCGAGAACTCCGAGCTGCTCTCCAGCATTCTGACCAAGGAGAAGATCCCGCACAAGGTGCTGAACGCCAAGTTCCACGCCATGGAAGCGGAGATCGTCGCCCAGGCCGGTCAGACTGGCGCGGTCACCATCGCCACCAACATGGCCGGTCGTGGTACCGACATCGTGTTGGGCGGCAATTGGCAGGCAGAGATTGCCAAGCTGGAGAACCCGACCAGCGAGCAGATTACCGAGCTGAAAGCCGCCTGGCAGGTGCGTCACGATGCCGTGCTGGCCGCCGGCGGCCTGCACATTATCGGCACCGAGCGTCACGAATCCCGTCGTATCGACAACCAGCTGCGCGGCCGTTCCGGTCGTCAGGGTGACCCGGGTTCCTCCCGTTTCTACCTCTCCATGGAAGATACCCTGATGCGGATCTTCGCCTCCGATCGCGTGACCGGCATGATGAAGAAGCTGGGCATGGAAGAGGGCGAAGCCATCGAGCACCCGTGGGTCACCAAGGCGATCGAAAACGCCCAGCGCAAGGTGGAAGGTCGCAACTTCGACATCCGCAAGAGCTTGCTGGAGTTTGATGACGTTGCCAACGACCAGCGCAAGGTGGTCTACGAGCAGCGTAACGAGCTGCTGGATACCAACGACATCTCCGAGACCATCCACGTTATCCGTGACGACGTCTACGGCGCGGTGATCGACGAGTACATCCCGCCCCAGTCTCTGGAAGAGATGTGGGACGTGCCGGGTCTGGAAGCGCGCCTGAAGGCCGACTTCGCGCTGGATCTGCCGCTGCAGCAGTGGCTGGCGGAAGACGACAAGCTGTACGAAGAGAAGCTGCGCGAGCGCATTCTGGACGAAGCCACCAAGCTCTATGCCCACAAGGAAGAGCTGGTCGGCAAAGAGGTGCTGCGCAACTTCGAGAAGGCGGTGATGCTGCAAACCCTGGATGGCCTCTGGAAAGAACATCTGGCGGCCATGGATCACCTGCGTCAGGGCATCCATCTGCGCGGTTACGCCCAGAAGAACCCCAAGCAGGAGTACAAGCGCGAATCCTTCGATCTGTTCACCCAGATGCTGGAAACCCTCAAGCGCGACGTGGTCAGCATCCTGAGCCGTGTTCAGGTGCAGGAGCGCGATGTGGAGGCGATGGAAGAGCAGCAGCGCCAGCAGGCGGAAGCAGCTCCCCGCACTTACACCCACGCTGCTGCAGAGAGCCAGTTGGCCGATGAACAGGCCGCAGGCGAAGAGGGGCACACCACCTTCGTACGTGACGAGCAGAAGGTCGGTCGCAACGATCCCTGCCCGTGCGGCTCCGGCAAGAAGTACAAGCACTGCCACGGTCAGTTGACCTGATCGACGCAATGCCATAACAGGCGGGCCAAGTGCCCGCCTTGTTATTGGTGGCAACAAGCGAACAGAGGTAATTGATGGAACAGAAAAAACGGATCTGGGTGGCGGTTGGCGTCATCGAGAATGAACGGGGCGATATCTTCATCGCCAGACGCTCCTCCGATCGCCATCAGGGGGATCGCTGGGAGTTTCCCGGTGGCAAGGTAGAGTCGGGCGAGGATCTGCTCACCGCGCTGGATCGGGAGCTGTGGGAAGAGATCGGCATCCGGGTACAGGATTGCACACCCTTCATGGAGCTGCAGCACGACTACCCGGAGAAGCAGGTGTTGCTGGATATCTGGAAGGTGACCCGTTTCAGCGGCGAACCGTTCGGCAAGGAGGGGCAGGAGTGTCTGTGGGTACCGGTGGCCGAGCTGCACAACTACCACTTCCCCGATGCCAATGGCCCGATTGTAGCGCGGCTACAAGGTCTGCTGGCTTGAGCCGGTAGTAATCAACAAGCATCAAAAAAGGGCCAATAGGCCCTTTTTTGATATTGCAGAGGTGAGTGACCGGAGGCTTATAGCCACTGATCGCCCTCTTCCGGCTCCGGCAGCAGATCCGGGTTGCTCTCCCCCGGGATCCGCTTCTCTTCATCGGCCCATTCGCCGAGATCGATCAGCTGGCAGCGCTTGCTGCAGAAGGGGCGGAACGGGCTCTGCGGGCCCCATTCCACTTCGCTCTGACAGGTCGGACACTTTACCTTGGTGACCATAAGCCCTCCTTAGCAGCAGGCGAGCTGGAACGGCACGTCGCCAATCGGCTGTTCTGCGGTGGGCAGAAAGCGCAAGGCGAAGCGGTTCTTGTGGCCGCTCAGGGTCGGGTAGCAGAACAGATTGCCCGGCAGCTTGATGCGGATAAGCTCAGCGCTCTCGGCGGTGTCCTGGAAGAAACCGTTGCTGGCAACCTGCTCACTGAAACTGCCTGACTCGCGCCACAGGCGCAGCAGCAGGGTGATGGCATTCATCAGCAGGTTGATGTCGCTCAGCCACAGCTGCATTTGCTGATGGCGGGTAATGGCTGGCGTACCTAGCCAGTGGTGCAACTGCGGTACATCGAAGGCACACAGACCGCCGGGGATGGAGAAGCGCTGGCGGATGGAGCCGAGCAGACGATCCTCTTTCAGGCGGGCTCCCGGGCGTGGCGAGTTGAGCAGGTTGCGAGAGAGCTGGCTGCTCTCTTGCTGCATCAGTTTGATCTGCTCCAGATCGACATCGGGCAGGCTGGCCCAGTGGCTCAGACGCTGGCCGAGACGCTCCAGATCCTTGATGAGGTCTGCGCGCAGGTCACCACGCTCCAGCAACTCCTGCAGATCGAACAGCCCCTTGAAGAAGGCGATATGTGCCCAGGATTGTTCACTCTCCAGATTGTCGCGGATCTGGGAAAACAGGGACTCCAGACGAAGATAGGTCCGGCTTTTTTCATTGAGGGGGAAATCGTAAATCATGCCTAATCCTGGCCAGCCATAAACCGGCCTAGTGTACTCACACTTGGCGGGCTTGTTGAGAGGCAATTGCCAGATATGTCTCGTGCAGTGCCAAAATCCGCGTTTTAATCGCTATTTCGCTGCCATTGTGGTTTTCGATGACATCATCCGCCGCGGCGAGGCGTTCCGACCGGCTCGCCTGGGCGGCGATGATGGCCTTGGCCTGCTCGGCCGATACCCCATCCCGGCGACAGGTGCGCTCAATCTGGGTGGCTTCATCCACATCGATCGCCAGCACCCGGTTGGCGAGGCCGGTGAGTTTGTTCTCCACCAGCAGCGGCACCACCAGCAGGCAGTAAGGAGAACTGGCCGCGGCACATTGGCGCTGCATTTCGCTGCGAATAAGCGGATGAAGCAGGGCATTGAGCCACTCCTTGGCCTGTGGGTCGCTGAAGACCCGCTCGCGCAGGGCGCGACGGTCGAGTTGACCGCTCGGATCAATCACATCCGGGCCAAAATGGTCGGCGATGGCGGCAAGGGCCGGGGTGCCCGGCTCGACCACTTCACGGGCGATCACATCGGCATCCACCACCTCGATACCCAGCGCGGCAAACTGATTGGCGATAGTGGTCTTGCCGCTGCCGATACCACCTGTGATAGCAACTACATACATGGGGGCCTCTTGCTCAAAGCAGGGTAGAGAGATACCAGCGGGTGATGGTATCGCCCCATAGCAGCGCAATCCAGCCCGCGATGGCGAGGTAGGGGCCGAAGGGAATGGGCTTGCCCTGATGGTGTTTGTGCAAGGCGATCAGACTGATGCCGATCACTGCGCCGACCAGGGATGAGAGCAGCAGAATTATGGGCAGCGCCTGCCAGCCGAGCCAGGCGCCCAGTGCCGCCAGCAGCTTGAAGTCGCCATAGCCCATCCCCTCCTTGCCAGTGAGCAGCTTGAAGGCCCAGTAGAGGCTCCAGAGCACCAGATAGCCCGCCATGGCACCGATCACTGCATCCGCCAGCGGCACGAAGCCGCCTGCCAGGTTGAACAGCAGCCCACCCCACAGCAGGGGCAGGGTGAGCTGATCGGGCAGCAACATCTTGTCGAGATCGATAAAGGTAAGGGTGACCAGTACCCAGGTCAGCAGCAGGGCGGCCAGTGTGCCCCAGCCTGGCGTTATGACCATGGCAACGGCCACCGAGAGCAGAGCGGTCAGCAATTCCACCAGCGGATAGCGGGCTGAGATGGGCGCCTGACAGTCGCGGCAACGCCCCTTGAGCCAGAGCCAGCTCAACAGCGGGATGTTCTCCAGCGCAGTAATGGCATGGCCACAGTGAGGGCATGCGGAGCGCGGCACCATCAGGTTGTAGCGCTCTGGCGCAGTGCTTTCCTCATCGGGGGAAAAGTAGCCGCGATACTCGGCCTGCCACTCCCGTTCCAGCATGATGGGCAGGCGGTGGATCACTACGTTAAGGAAGCTGCCGATCATCAGAGAGAAGAGAAAAACCAGCGAGAAGTAGAGCCAGGGCAAGCTGTGAGCCAGCTCGAGAAGAAGTGTCATAACCAACCGTCAGTTATTGGATGAGGGGGAGGGCATGGTTGTGGTGCCATGCCCTGATAAATCAGCCTACCACGTCGCCAAGCTTGAAGATGGGCAGGTACATGGCGATAACCATGCCGCCGACCAGCACCCCGAGCACAACCATGATGAGGGGTTCCAGCAGGCTGGTGAGGCCATCGACCAGATCATCCACCTCCTGCTCGAAGATGGTGGCGACCTTGGAGAGCATATCATCGATGGCGCCGGACTCCTCACCGATCATCACCATCTGGATCACCATGTCGGGGAAGAGATCGACGGTGCGCATCGCCACGTTGATCTGCATGCCCGCCACCACCTCGTTGCGAATGGCCATGACCGCGGTGCGATAGACATAGTTACCCGAGGCCCCTGCTGCCGAAATCAGCGCATCCACCAGCGGAATACCGGCGGAGAAGGTGGTCGACAGGGTGCGGGCAAAGCGTGCCATCGCCGCCTTGTGCAGGATCATCCCGACCACCGGAATGGTGAGGACGAACTTGTCGGTATTGTCTTTCACCTTCTGGGAGGCCCGCCAGGCCCGCACATAGAGGAAGATGCCAAGGGCCGTGCCACCAAAGAAGACATACCACCAGTTCTGCATAAAGCGGGAGATGCCGATAACAAACTGGGTGAACACAGGCAGCTCGGCACCAAAGCTCTTGAAGATATCCTCGAACTGCGGAATGACGAACAGCAGCAGGATGGAGGTCACCACGATGGCGACCAGAATGACCATGGTGGGGTAGAACATCGCCTTCTTGATCTTCGATTTGAGCGCCTCCGACTTTTCCCGATAGGTGGCGATACGGTCGTAGATGGTCTCCAGCGCACCGGATTGCTCACCGGCTTCCACCAGATCGCAGTAGAGATTGTCAAAGTAGAGGGGGTGGCGGCGCAGCGCCTCCGACATGGGGGTACCGGTCTCCACATCGGCGGCAATCTGCCCCATCAGCTCGCGCATCGAGGCTTTCTCGTGGCTGCGGGCGATGATCTGCAGGCTCTGCACCAGTGGTACGCCAGCGGAAAGCATGGTGGTGATCTGGCGGGAGACGATGGCGATATCCATCGGTTTGATCTTGGCGCCGCCCTTGGAGAAGAGCCCCTGGGGCTTCTTGGCCACCTTGGTGGCGTTGACCCCTTGCTTGCGCAGTTCGGCCTTGACGGTGTTAATGCTGTCTGCCTGCAGCTCGCCGGAGACCTTCTGCCCCTTGCGGTTTACCCCGTGCCAGCGGAAGGCGAAGACTTTCTTGGGGGCATTGTTCTTCTTGGTTAGGGTTGCCATCTTTGCATCCTGCAA
This sequence comes from Aeromonas aquatilis, assembly GCF_054052405.1. NCBI lineage: Bacteria > Pseudomonadati > Pseudomonadota > Gammaproteobacteria > Aeromonadales > Aeromonadaceae > Aeromonas > Aeromonas aquatilis. The sequence continues at coordinate 25,534 of NZ_JBSTYP010000038.1, forward strand.
TTGGGTCGGGCGCCAGCCCTAATGATACAAACGCCCGGTTAGGTGGCGTACATCCTGTTTTCCTGCGCAAATGTCTGACTGCGCGACGTGAATGGAACCGGTGAACGATTCTGTTTATCTACGTGCATGTCCGATTACGCGCATGTCCGATTACGCTACGCTAATCGAACCTACGAACCTACCAACGAATTATCGGCGAGTCGTGCCGCCACACGGATCAGTTGGTGGTGACCCGGTTGACCTCGGCCAGACTGGTGACCCCGAGTCGGGCTTTCTCCAGCCCTGAGGTACGCAGGGTACGCATCCCCTCCTTCTGGGCAATTGCCGCGATTTGCAGGGAGTTTGCCCCCTGCATGATCAATTTGGCGATGTTCTCCGACATCAGCATGATTTCGTAGATGCCGACCCGCCCCTTGTAGCCGCCGGAACACTCCTTGCAGCCGACCGGTTTGAACAGTCGCAGTCCGGCTGCCAGCTGCTGCGGCGTAAAGCCCAGCTCCAGCAGTTCGGCTTCCGGCACCACTTCCGGCGCTTTGCAGTGGTCGCACAGTTTACGGGCCAGCCGCTGGGCCATGATCAGGGTGACCGAGGAGGCGATGTTGAAGGCCGGAACCCCCATGTTCATCATCCGGGTCAGGGTCTCGGCGGCGGAGTTGGTGTGCAGGGTCGAAAGCACCAGGTGACCGGTCTGCGCCGCCTTGATGGCAATCTCTGCGGTTTCAAGATCGCGAATTTCACCCACCATCACCACATCAGGGTCTTGCCGCAGGAAGGAGCGCAGGGCGCTGGCGAAGGTGAGCCCCGCCTTGGGGTTGACCTGCACCTGATTGACGCCGGGCAGGTTGATCTCCACCGGATCTTCGGCAGTGGAGATGTTTACCTCGGTGGTGTTGAGAATATTGAGGCCGGTATAGAGCGAGACCGTTTTGCCCGAGCCGGTGGGGCCAGTCACCAGGATCATCCCCTGGGGCTTGGAGAGGGCGCGCAGGTATTGCGCCTTCTGCCGGTCGTCAAAGCCGAGTTGCTCGATATTGAGCCGCGCAGCGGAAGAGTCGAGCAGACGGATAACGATCTTCTCTCCCCACATGGTGGGCAGGGTGTTGACCCGCATATCCATCGACTTGTTGCGCGACAGCTTCAACTTGATGCGGCCATCCTGCGGCAGCCGCCGTTCGGCGATATCGAGCCGCGCCATCACCTTGAGGCGGGCGGAGAAGCGGTTGGAGAGGTTGACCGGCGGTGTAGCGATTTCATGCAGAATGCCGTCGATGCGAAAGCGCACCCGATACTTGAACTCATAGGGTTCGAAGTGCAGGTCGGAGGCACCACGCTTGATGGCGTCCATCAGGATCTTGTTGATGTACTTGACGATGGGAGCATCGTCATCGGCGGTATTGACGCTTTCGTCCAGCCGGCTGTTCTCGTCGGAGACCTCGAGATCCGAAATCTCGGATTCGTCGATATCCTCCATGCCGAGGGCGTCGTTTTCGCTCTCCAGCAGCTTGCCGATGGCGGCGGTGAGCTTGTTCTCCTCCACCAGCAGCGCTTCGGTATGAAGGCCGAAGCTGAAGCCAAAGTCCTCCAACGCCGAGACATTGGTCGGGTCCGACATGGCGATATAGAGGGTGTGGCCCTGGGTGTAGATGGGCAGGACGTGGTGTTTCTCAATCAGCTTCTGATTGAGGTACTTCTGCGGGATCTCGGCCAAGTCGAAGGCGGCAAGATCCAGCAGAGGTACCCCATACTCCAGCTCGCAAAAGTCGGCGAGCGCCTTGCTGTCGAGGATCTCGTTCTCTATCAGAAATGTCACAAAGGGTTTGCGCTGGGCCTTGGCCTGGCTCAGATAGCGCTGGGAGTCCTCTTCACTGATCAGTGAAGAGGCGGCCAAGCTTAACGCCAGGCCGCTATTAGGACTAGAGGTCATTTGTAATCAGCAAATGCCGTCAGCAACACAACTACCAACGGCACCACTTGGGTTGGCCTCCCATTTGACTCGTCCATTTTCTTCTGTGCCCTTCAAGATATAATTTTTATTAACAGGATCTTTACCGGTTGCTTTGATTTCATACGTAGCAACACCTTGGTTCCCGCTAGTTGAGATCTCAACCTTATCAACGATAGCGGTTCCAACCGTGCCACTGACAGCAGTTTCGGCGGCGGTTTTACATGCTGATGGTGCACTACCAGATTGACTGCAAATTTCTATAGCGGTTTTAGCTGCACCAGTCGCAGTGATAACCTCTGTAAATTTCGCTTTTTTGGTATAAGTCTGATACGCCGGCAGTGCTACTGCCGCCAGAATGGCGACGATCGCGACCACGATCATCAGTTCAATAAGGGTAAAACCCGATTGTTTCTTCATTACGCTCTTCATGGAAAATATCCTTTTATCCTTGGTTCCTGGGAAGTGTCGGTAGAAAATCGTCCGAACGTCAGTATCTTATCCGAGCTGTCAGGGGTGGCAACAGAGATTGCTGTCTTTGTTAACCACTTTCATGTCATTTACCAAAAACTTGATGCGAGTCATAAAATAAGTGGCTTCTTATGACTCTTTATTACGGGTGAAAGCGGGTCCGTCATTACACTCCTTTGCTGAGGGATCCTGCATAAAGAAAAGGCGCCCATGGCGCCTTTTGCAAGTTGTTTATCCGGTTAGGTCGAGTATTTGCTCGGGCCTGCGGGGTGAATCTCACTGCTGGATAAAGCGCATGGAGAGATCGAGCGCCCGCACATGCTTGGTGAGCGCCCCGACCGAGATAAAGTCAACGCCGGTGGCGGCAAATTCGGCCAGGGTATCGAGGGTCACATTGCCGGAGACCTCCAGCTTGGCGCGGCCCTGATTGATGGCGACCGCTTCCCGCATCATGGTCACATCGAAGTTGTCGAGCATCACGATATCGGCCTTTGCCGCCAGCGCCTGCTCCAGCTCCGCCAGCGATTCGACCTCCACCTCCACCGGTTTGCCCGGATTGAGACGACGCGCCTCGCCAATCGCCTCGGCAATGCCGCCGCAGGCGAGGATATGGTTCTCTTTGATGAGATAGGCGTCGTAGAGGCCGATGCGGTGATTCTTGCCACCGCCGCAGGTGACCGCGTACTTCTGGGCCGTGCGCAGCCCCGGGATAGTCTTGCGGGTATCGAGCAGACGGCAGTCGGTACCTTCCAATTCTGTCACATAGCGGGCGGTGAGGGTGGCAACGCCGGAGAGGGTCTGGACAAAGTTCAGGGCATTGCGCTCGCCGGTCAGCAGCAGGCGGGCGGGGCCATGAAGGCGGAACAGCTCCTGATTGGGGGAGAGCACTTCCCCATCCTGCACCTTCCATTCCACCTTCACCTCGCCGCCAAGCTGGACAAACACCTCATCTACCCAGGGTTGGCCGCAGAACACTCCGGCCTCGCGGGTGATAACCCGGGCGCTGGCCATCCGCTCGGCCGGGATCAGCTGGGCAGTGATATCGGCGCTGGCGTCCGGTTGGTCCAGCGTGGTGAGGGCATCGCCCAGATCTTCGAGTAGTGCGGCGCGTACGGCGCGGCTGACATCCTGTTGAAACATGCCTTATTCCTGCAAGGGTCTGAGCAGCAGTTGCCGCTCCTTTTGAACCAGCTCCAGCCGACCGAGGGCGTTCATGCCAACCAGCACTTCGTCACCGTCTGCCGCCGGATTGATAAAGATGGCCAGATCGTACAAGGTCAATGGCCCCATCGCCAGCGTTTCGATGGTGCCGTTGCCGACCCGGATCTGCCCCGCGGCGGTATTGACCTGGCTGCTGCCATAAGCGGTCAGGCCGAGCCGCTCGGCAACCTGCTGCGGGATGGTGATACGGGTGGCGCCGGTATCGAGCAGCAGTTGCACCGGCTGGCCGTTGATGGCACCCTCCAGACGATAGTGGCCGCTCTGGTCGGCTCGCAGCAACAGCTCGCCGCTAGCGGTGACGCTTGGTTGGTTGCGGGAGTGAAAATAGAGGGTCAGCAGGCCCATCAAAGATAGCCAGGCCAGTAACCATATCCAGCGTGCCGTGTGCTGCATACCCCATCCATATCGAGCGGAAGATGACTCAGCCTAACATACCATTTCCCGTTGATTCAGTGAGTTGGTGCTGGGTTGCCTATCAGGTATCTTCGTTTTTTCGCCATTTATCAGCCAACTCGAGTAGCCGATGACTCAACTCGCTTCGCAACCTTGTTTCTCTATCGATGCCGCTGGCTGGTGCCAGCAGGCGCGCCGAGTGCCTTCTCCTCATCACAACGAGCGGGCCGTGCCGGACGATATCTCCCTGCTGGTGGTGCATGGCATCAGCCTGCCGCCGGGGGAGTTTGGCGGTCCCTTTATCGACGATCTCTTTATGGGACGACTCGACCCCGAGGCTCACCCCTATTTTGCCGGTATCCATCAGCTGCGAGTCTCGGCTCATTGCCTGATCCGCCGTGATGGCGAGCTGGTGCAGTATGTGCCGTTCGGCGCGCGCGCCTGGCATGCGGGAGTATCGAGCTGGCTGGGAAGGGAGGCATGCAATGACTTTTCCATTGGCATCGAGCTGGAAGGGACTGACGAAATCCCCTACACCGAGGCTCAATACCGGGCATTGGCAGGGCTTACTCGAGCTATCTCGGAGCGCTATCCGGCGATTACCCACGAAAAAATTGTCGGCCATTGCGACATCGCGCCAGGGCGCAAGACGGATCCCGGAGCCAGTTTCCAGTGGGATTACTACCGTCAGCTACTAAACATCTAAAGTAAATATTCAAATTTAGTTTGGATTTTAAAATCAATGGCTTGCCTATCTGGCAGGCCATTTTTGTCTCTGGTTGCGCAAATGTTATTTGTGAGCGAGGTCAAGAATATTGGTCAGACCATTTTCTATGAGCTAAATCATGTTTCCCCTGCTTTACCTCTTAAGTGGTGGGGCTGATTCTTGACTCAGATCATCTTTTGAGTGGACTTTTCAAAAGGCCTCTGCTAATTTTCGCCCCATCCATAAAATTGGTAATACCAATTTAACAAAGTAGCCTCATGCCCTATCGCAAGATTACGCAACCCAAGTTGGCCGACTCCATTGTCGCCGAGCTGGAACAGATGATTCTGGAAGGCAGCCTGCAGCCGGGGCAGAAATTGCCTCCCGAGCGGGAACTCGCCATCCAGTTTCAGGTATCGCGCCCCTCCTTGCGCGAAGCCATCCAGCGGCTGGAAGCGCGCGGATTGCTTTATCGCCGTCAGGGCGGCGGCACTTATGTGCAGAATGCCCTGAGCAAGGGGATCGCCGATCCTCTGTTCGAACTGCTCAGTACCCACCCGGAAGCCCAGTATGACCTGCTGGAGTTTCGCCACGCGCTGGAAGGCATCTGTGCCTACTACGCGGCCTTGCGGGGAACCGGGTCTGATTTCGAGCGCATTCGTCAGGTGCAAACCACCATCGAAGAGGCGGGCCAGCTGGGCTCGCTGGTGGCCGAATCGACAGCCGTGACCCAGTTCTATCTGGCGGTGGCCGAGGCGTCCCACAACGTGGTGCTGCTGCACCTGCTGCGGGCCATGAGCCCGATGCTCGAGCAGAACATTCTGCAGAATAACGAGATTTTGAATCGCCGCCCGGGAGTGGTAGCCAAGATACGTCGCCATCGCGCGAATCTGATCGAGGCTATTCTTTCGGGGGCTCCGGAGCGGGCCAGAACAGCTTGTCATGAGCATCTGGCCTTTATCGAGGACACCTTGTTGGATATGCAGAGGGAAGACAGCCGGATCCAGCGATCCATGCGTCGGATCCGTCAGCAGGAAAACTAATCCCACAAGGCTCTATTGTCGAATGCTTGCGCCCTTCGCCGTGCAATGCCGTGCAATCACAACAACATAGGAACCAGCCATGTCTGATATCCTGAAGAACGATGTGGACCCGATAGAAACGCTGGAGTGGCTTGCCTCTCTGGAATCCCTGCTGCGTGAAGAGGGTCCGCAACGCGCTCAGTTCATCCTTGAACAGTTGGCCGAGAAAGCCCGCGTAAGCGGTGTGGACGTGGCTGCCAAGGCAAATCGCGATTACATCAACACCATCCCGTCCAGCGACGAGCCGGATTACCCGGGTGACCTGGAGATGGAACGCCGCATTCGCGCCATCATCCGCTGGAACGCCATGATGATCGTGCTGCGCGCGTCCAAGAAAGACCTGGACCTGGGTGGTCACATGTCTTCCTTCGCTTCTTCTGCGACCATCTATGATGTCTGCTTCAACCACTTCTTCCGTGCTCGCAACGAGAAGGATGGTGGCGATCTGGTTTACTTCCAGGGTCACATCTCCCCGGGCATCTATGCTCGCGCCTTTGCTGAAGGTCGTCTGACCGAAGAGCAGCTGGACAACTTCCGTCAGGAAGTGGACGGCAAGGGTATCCCTTCCTATCCGCACCCGAAACTGATGCCGGACTTCTGGCAGTTCCCGACCGTTTCCATGGGTCTGGGCCCCATCGCCGCCATCTATCAGGCTCGCTTCCTGAAGTACCTGACCGACCGTGGCATCAAGGATTGCTCCGAGCAGACCGTTTACGCCTTCCTGGGTGACGGCGAGATGGACGAGCCGGAAGCCAAGGGTGCCCTGACCGTTGCCGTGCGTGAAAAGCTCGACAACCTGGTGTTTGTGGTTAACTGCAACCTGCAGCGTCTGGATGGTCCGGTTGTCGGTAACGGCAAGGTCATCAACGAGCTGGAAGGGCTGTTCGGTGGTGCCGGTTGGGACGTGACCAAGGTTATCTGGGGTCGCAAGTGGGATGAGCTGCTGCGCAAGGATACCTCTGGCAAGCTGATCCAGCTGATGAACGAGACCGTGGACGGTGACTACCAGACCATGAAGTCCCGCGACGGTGGCTACATCCGCGAGCACTTCTTCAACCGTTACCCGGAAACTGCCGCGCTGGTCAAAGACATGACCGACGAGGAGATCTTCGCCCTGAACCGCGGTGGTCACGATCCTCGCAAACTGTTCGCTGCATTCAACAAAGCGACTCAGACCAAGGGCAAGCCGACTGTTATCCTGGCCAAGACCATCAAGGGTTACGGCATGGGCGAAGCGGCCGAAGGCAAGAACATCGCTCACCAGGTCAAGAAGATGGAGCTGGACTCCGTGCGTCACCTGCGTGACCGCTTCAACCTGCCGGTGGCCGATGAGCAGCTGGCCGATCTGCCTTACCTGAAGATCGAAGCCGGTTCTGCCGAGCACAAATACCTGCACGACCGTCGCACCGCCCTGAAAGGCTATCTGCCGACCCGTCTGCGCGAAAGCACCACCCAGCTGGAAATCCCGGCGCTGGATGCCTTCGGTCCGTTGCTGGGCGAACAGGCGCGCGAAATCTCCACCACCATGGCGTTCGTGCGTTCCCTGAACGTGATGCTGAAAGACAAGTCCATCGGCAAGCGCATCGTGCCGATCCTCGCTGACGAAGCCCGTACCTTCGGTATGGAAGGTCTGTTCCGCCAGATCGGTATCTACAGCCCGCACGGTCAGCAATACACCCCGCAAGACCGCGACATCGTCTCCTACTACAAGGAAGACAAGCAGGGTCAGGTTCTGCAAGACGGTATCAACGAGCTGGGCGCCATGTCCTCCTGGCTGGCTGCTGCGACCTCTTACAGCACCAACGATTGCCCGATGATCCCGTTCTACATCTACTACTCCATGTTCGGCTTCCAGCGGATCGGCGACATGGCGTGGGCAGCCGGTGACCAGCAAGCCCGTGGCTTCCTGCTGGGTGCGACCTCCGGTCGTACGACCCTGAACGGCGAAGGTCTGCAGCACGAAGATGGTCACAGCCACATCCTGGCGAACACCATCCCGAACTGCATCTCCTACGACCCGTCCTACGCCTATGAAGTGGCGGTGATCGTACAGGACGGCCTGCGCCGCATGTACGGTGAGAACCCGGAGAACGTGTTCTACTACATCACCACTCTCAATGAAAATTATGCGATGCCGGCCATGCCGGAAGGCGCCGAGGAAGGCATCCGCAAGGGTATCTACAAGCTGGAATCCGTAGCCGGAGCCAAGGCGAAAGTGCAGCTGCTGGGTTGTGGTTCCATCCTGGGTCACGTGCGCACTGCTGCCCAGATCCTGGCAAGCGAATATGGCGTGGGCTCCGACGTGTTCAGCGTCACCTCCTTCAACGAGCTGGCTCGTGATGGTCAGGACGCGGATCGCTGGAACATGCTGCACCCGACCGCCGAAGCTCGCGTACCGTACATCGCTCAGGTACTGGGTTCCGAAGCCACCATCGCTGCGACCGACTACATGAAGTCCTTCGCCGATCAGGTTCGCGCCTTCGTTCCGACCGAGAATTACCGCGTGCTGGGGACCGACGGTTACGGCCGTTCCGACAGCCGTGCCAACCTGCGTCGTCACTTCGAAGTGAACGAGTTCTACGTGGTGGTTGCTGCTCTGACCGAACTGGCCAAGCGCGGCGAGGTAGACAAGCAGGTTGTGGCCGACGCCATCGCCAAGTACGGCATCGATGCCGACAAGGTCAACCCGCTGTACGCGTAAGTGGATCAAGGGTCGCGCCGTCATGTGGCGCGACCTTGCCAGGGTTTAAAACGGTTAACGCGAGATGTGCGTGGCGGCATCAGCCAGCCACGCGGATCGACGCAAGAGGATAAAGCACAATGTCCAAACAGATTATGGTGCCGGATATCGGCGCCGATGAAGTTGAAGTCACCGAGATCATGGTGGCCGTGGGTGACAAGGTCGAGCTGGACCAGTCCATCATCGCGGTAGAAGGCGACAAGGCCTCCATGGAAGTTCCGGCCCCGTCCGCCGGTATCGTCAAAGAGATCCTGATCAAGGTGGGCGACAAGGTTGCCACCGGTTCCCAGATCATGATCTTCGAAGCCGAAGGCGCTGCCGCCCCTGCTGAAGTGGCTGCACCGGTTGCTGCTGCTCCGGCCGCCGCACCTGCCGCTGCCGTGTGCAAAGATGTGCACGTACCGGACATCGGCGACGACGAAGTGGACGTGACTGAAATCATGGTTGCCGTGGGCGACATGGTAGAAGCTGACCAGTCCATCATTGCCGTGGAAGGTGACAAGGCCTCCATGGAAGTACCGGCACCGTTCGCAGGCCGCGTAGTCGAGATCAAGGTTGCCGCTGGCGCCAAGGTCTCTACCGGTTCTCTGGTGATGGTATTTGAAGTGGCTGGCGCTGCGCCTGCTGCCGTTGCTGCTGCACCGGCCCAGGCTGCCGCTCCCGTGGCTGCTGCCCCGGTTGCCGCTGCTGCCAAAGAGGTCAACGTACCGGATATCGGTGGCGACGAAGTGGAAGTCACCGAGATCATGGTTGCGGTGGGTGACAAGGTTGAAGCCGACCAGTCCCTGATCGCCGTGGAAGGTGACAAGGCCTCCATGGAAGTGCCTGCGCCGTTCGCCGGTGTGGTCAAAGAGATCAAGGTGAAGGCAGGTGACAAGGTCTCCACCGGTTCCCTGATCATGGTCTTCGAAGTAGCTGGCGCAGCGCCTGCTGCCGCGCCGGTTGCACAAGCTGCCGCTCCGGTCGCTGCTGCACCTGTTGCCGCTGCTCCGGCTCCGGTTGCTCAGGCTGCTGCCGCTGCGACCGATTTCGTTGCCAACGACGCTTACGTGCACGCTTCCCCGGCAGTACGCCGTCTGGCGCGCGAGTTCGGTGTCAACCTGGCCAAGGTGAAAGCCTCCGGTCGCAAGGGCCGCATCGTCAAAGAAGACGTGCAAGCTTATGTGAAGGATGCCATCAAGCGCGCCGAGTCCGCTCCGGCTGCTGGCACCGGTACTGGCAACGGCATGAGCGTGCTGGCGTGGCCGAAGGTCGATTTCAGCAAGTTCGGTGATGTGGAAGAGGTCGATCTGACCCGCATCCAGAAGATCTCCGGTCCGAACCTGCACCGCAACTGGGTCATGATCCCTCATGTCACCCAGTTCGACGAAGCCGATACCACCGAGCTGGAAGCGTTCCGCAAAGAGCAGAACGCGATGCTCGAGAAGCAGAAGTCGGACGTGAAGATCACCCCGCTGGTGTTCATCCTGAAAGCCGCCGCCAAGGCGCTGGAAGCGCACCCGCGCTTCTGCAGTTCCCTGTCTGAAGATGGCAGCAAGCTGATCATGAAGAAGTACATCCACATCGGTGTGGCGGTGGATACCCCCAACGGTCTGGTTGTGCCCGTGGTGCGCGATGTTAACAAGAAGGGCATCATGGAGCTGTCTCGCGATCTGGCCGAGATCTCCAAGAAGGCCCGTGCCGGCAAGCTGACTGCGGCTGACATGCAGGGCGGTTGCTTCACTATCTCCAGCCTGGGTGGCATCGGCGGTACCAGCTTTACCCCGATCGTCAACGCGCCGGAAGTGGCCATCCTCGGTGTTTCCAAGTCCGAGATGAAGCCGAAGTGGAACGGCAAAGAGTTTGCGCCGCGCCTGATGCTGCCGCTGGCGCTGAGTTACGACCACCGCGTGATCGATGGTGCTGATGGCGCTCGCTTCATCACCACCATGAATGGCGTATTGTCTGACATTCGTCGACTGGTCCTGTAAGTGAGAGGGCGGGCCCAGAGCCTGCCCTTTTTACTTCTCATTTCATTAACATGATCGTAAACTTGCCCCGTTTTTTTCGCGGCTGCAGCCACCCTTTTCGGTATAAGACTGCGCTGTCCGGGGATATAAGAACGACAAAGAGGTCATGATGAGTAAAGAAATCAAAACCCAGGTCGTAGTACTGGGTGCTGGCCCTGCCGGTTATTCTGCTGCTTTCCGTGCAGCCGACCTGGGTCTGGATACTATTATCGTCGAGCGTTACTCCACCCTGGGTGGCGTCTGCCTGAACGTGGGCTGCATCCCCTCCAAGGCGCTGCTGCACGTTGCCAAAGTGATTGAAGAAGCCAAGGCGCTGGCCGAGCACGGCATCGTCTTCGGTGCACCGCAGACCGACATCGACAAGATTCGTCTGTGGAAAGAGAAGGTTATCAACCAGCTGACCGGCGGTCTGGCTGGCATGGCCAAGATGCGTAAAGTACAGGTTGTTAACGGCTTGGGTAAATTTACCGGCCCGAATACCCTGGAAGTGGAAGGTGCCGACGGCAAGACTACCGTGACCTTCGACAACGCCATCATCGCGGCCGGTTCCCGTCCGGTGAAGCTGCCGTTCATCCCCCACGATGACCCGCGCGTATGGGACTCTACCGATGCGCTGGAGCTGAAAACCGTTCCCGGCAAACTGCTGGTTATCGGTGGCGGCATCATCGGTCTGGAGATGGGTACCGTGTACTCCTCCCTGGGTTCCGAGATCGATGTGGTGGAATTTGCCGACCAGCTGGTTCCGGCTGCCGACAAAGACATCGTCAAGATCTACACCAAGCGTGTGGCCAAGAAATTCAACATCATGCTGGAGACCAAGGTCACCGCAGTTGAAGCTCGCGAAGACGGCCTATACGTCTCCTATGAAGGCAAGCACGCCCCGGCCGAGCCGGTTCGTTACGACAACGTGCTGGTTGCCGTAGGCCGTGTGCCGAATGGCAAGATGCTGGATGCCGAGAAGGCAGGCGTTGCCGTGACCGAGCGCGGTTTCATCGAGGTGGACAAGCAGCTGCGTACCAACGTGGCGCACATCCACGCCATCGGTGACATCGTGGGTCAGCCGATGTTGGCACACAAAGGTGTTCACGAAGGTCATGTTGCCGCCGAAGTCATCGCCGGCAAGAAGCACTACTTCGACCCGAAAGTGATCCCGTCCATCGCCTACACCGAGCCAGAGATGGCATGGGTTGGTCTGACCGAGAAAGAGGCCAAGCAACAGGGCCTGAACTTCGAAGTCGCCACCTTCCCGTGGGCGGCTTCCGGCCGCGCCATCGCGTCCGACTGCTCCGACGGTATGACCAAGCTGATCTTCGACAAGGAGAGTGGCCGCGTCATCGGTGGTGCCATCGTCGGTACCAACGGTGGTGAACTGCTGGGTGAAATCGGTCTGGCCATCGAGATGGGCGCTGACGCCGAAGATATCGCGCTGACCATCCACGCTCACCCGACTCTGCACGAGTCCGTGGGTCTGGCTGCCGAAGTGTTCGAAGGCTCCATCACCGACCTGCCGAACGCCAAGGCCAAGAAGAAAAAATAATTTTCTTCTCCGCTTGTCTAAAAAGCCGCTCGAATGAGCGGCTTTTTGTTTTCTCTGTGCAAACCCTACTTCGACAAAGCCCAATATGCTAAAGATAGGTTTTGGCACTGATGAGAGAGGCACGATGCTAGAAGCACCCATTCCACCCGATGAGGCATTGCGGTTGGAGACCCTGCGGCGGCTCTCTTTGCTGGATTCCGAGGCCGAGGAGCGGTTTGACCGGCTGACCCGCATGGCCCGACGGGTGTTCAATGTTCCCATCGCGCTGGTAAGTCTGGTGGATGAAGATCGCCAGTGGTTCAAATCCTGTATCGGACTGGAGGTCCGTGAGACAGCCCGGGATATTTCGTTTTGCGGCCACGCCATCATGGGCAATGAGACCTTCATCGTGCCGGATGCTTCACAGGATCCCCGCTTTGCCGACAATCCGCTGGTGGTGGGCGGGCCCGGCATCCGCTTCTATGCCGGACAGCCACTGCGGATCGCCAACGGCTGCAAACTGGGGACGCTCTGCATCATCGATACGGTGCCGCGGGAATTGAGTGAGGAGGATGTGGGGCTGCTCAAGGATCTGGCGGCGATGGTGGTGCGGGAGCTCGAGGCGGTGCAGCTGGCCACCATTGATGAGTTGACCCGGATCTCCAATCGGCGCGGGTTCGTGATGCTGGCGGAGAAGAGTCTCTCGCTGGCCAGTCGCTTGCAGATGCCGCTGGCGCTGCTCTATCTGGATCTCAATGGCTTCAAGGGGATTAACGATCGGTGGGGGCATGCAGAAGGGGATCGGGCCCTGATCGCCTTTGCTACTCTGCTCAAGCAGGCTTTTCGTGGCGCCGACGTGTTCGCCCGCATGGGCGGCGATGAGTTCGCCGTCCTGTTGCCCAATGTGGTAGAGGCGCAGGCGCAACTGGCTTATGAGCGTTTCAATGCCATGTTGGCCGAGCACAATCAGCACAGTGGTTGCGGTTATGCGCTGACCTGCAGCACCGGGATTGTCAGTTATGACGGGCGCGGCTGTGTCTCCCTTGCCGAGTTGCTCACCCGCGCAGATGAGCTGATGTATGAGCGTAAACGGGATGGCAAGGGCTGACTGCAATGCCGGATTAGCCGCCACCAAAACAACAGAGAGCGCCACGGCGCTCTCTGTTGTTGATGGCTCAGGTCAAGGCCGGGGTCAGAGTCGGAAGTTGCCAACCAGCTTGTCCAGCTGACCGGAGAGCTGCTGCAGGCTGCGGCTCGACTCGGTCAGCTGGTGGGCAATGTCGGCGGTCTCCATGGTGAGCTGGTTGATATCCTCCACGTTGCGGTTGATCTCGCCGACCACGCTGGACTGCTCCTCGGTGGCGGTGGCGACCTGGATATTCATGTCGTTGATCTGGGTGATGTGGGCGGTGATCTGGCCGAGGGCGGCGTTGGCCTCATCGGCCTGGCTCACCACCTCCAGACTCTGGTTGCGCCCCTGCGCCATGGCGCTGACTGCGCGGGCACTCTGCTCCTGCAAGCGGTTGATCATCCCCTGGATCTCGGCAGTCGAGGCGGCGGAGCGGTTGGCGAGGTTACGCACCTCATCTGCCACCACGGCGAAACCGCGACCCTGTTCACCGGCGCGAGCGGCCTCGATAGCTGCGTTCAATGCCAGCAGGTTGGTCTGTTCCGAGATGCTGCGGATGGTTTCGAGGATGCTGCCGATGGAGTCGGTCTGGCTGGCCAGCGACTCGATAACCCCTGCCACCTGCTCAATCTCGCCGGAGAGGTCGACGATGCCGTGGCGTGCCTGCGCCACCACTACCGCACCCGCATCGGCCTGATCGTTGGCCTGTCTGGCGACTTCGGCTGCCAGCGAGGCGTTACCGGCGATCTCGCTCACCGTGGCCCCCATTTCGTGGATGGCGGTGGCCACCTGCACAGTACGGTCACGCTGGGCAGTGCAGTTGTGCTGGGTAAGCTGCGCCTTGTTGGCCACCTCGTTGGCGGTGGCGGCGAGCTGGCGGGAGTTCTCTGCCACCTGCTCGATGGAGCCGTGGATCTTGGCGACGAAGTTGTTGAAGCCGGTGGCGACCTGGCTCAGCTCGTCACGCCCCTCCACCTTGAGGCGCTGGGTGAGATCCCCATCGCCGCTGCCCAGCTCCTTGAACAGGCGAGCCAGCTCGTTGAGCGGGCGGCTGACCGAGCCTGCCAGCAGCATCCCCATCAGCCCCATGGCCAGCGCAATCACCAGCGAGATCATCAGGATCTCGTTGCGGGTCTGATCCAGCTCGGCATAGATCTCGGCTTCTGGCACCTGAGCCACCAGATACCAGTCGAGCAGCGGGATATAGCTGCTGGCCAGTACCATGGGCTCGCCATTGACTTCGGCGTTGATGACGGCAAAGGGGCGCTTGGCCAGCAGGCTGCCGGTATCACCGCTGGCAATGTTGCCAAGGGTGTCACGCTCGATGCGATTCGCCTCGGGGTGCAGCTTCACCTTGCCGCTGCCATCGACCATAAAGACGATGCCGCTCTCTTCCAGCCGGAAGTTGGAGACCATGGTCACCATGGTGTCGAGGGATTTGGCAAAGCCGGCCAGCCCGCGCCCGTTGAGTTGCTGGAAGTTGACGAACAGCTTCACCTCGCCGTTGCTCTCGCGGAAGATGCTGAGGGTCATCTCCTTCTGGCTCTTGGTGTAGTCATAGAACCAGGCGTCTTGCGTGGGGGTCAGGTTGCGCAGAAAGCCATCCTGGTTGTAGTAGGCGGCACTCTGGCGGTCGGCGAAGGAGGCGGTCACCAGACCATACTGGTTGGCCACATCCTTGAGCTGGTTGATGAGGATCGGCTCCTGCTCTTTGGGCATGCCCCGATCCACCCAGTCGAGGATGAAGCGGTCGGTGGCCAGTTGACGGGCGGCCTGGGCGATGCCGTAGAGATCCTGTTCAATCTCCTTGCTGATCCGCTGGGTCAGGTTGGGCAGCTCCTGCTCGAACATCCGGTTTTCGATCAGCTGTTGAGCCGAGCGTTGACTGAAGTAGCCCACCAGTAGGCAGGAGACGACCACGGCCAGGGTGACCGTAGCCAGTATTTTCTGTTTAAGAGTGAGGGTTGCCAGCATAAAGGTGCTCGAAGGTTGCAGATGGATGACCGTCATATTAGCGGCCATAACGGGCTGCACATTAGCCAGCCATTTCATTAATTTGCAGATTACGTTTGCGCTCACAGGGGCGGCGGCTTGCCCCGTCGGCATGCTGCACAGGCGGGATGCGGATTGACGGTTGCGCTAACTGCCTGGCCCCTTATAGTAGAGGCCATCCTTGGTGACTGACCCTCTGAATAATATGGAAAATATGATGCGCAGCTTAGGTGCGGGATGGACCCGTCTGCTTTTGGTGATGCTGGTGGCCTGCCCGTTGCTGGCTGTGGCGGCACAGGGGGATCGCCCGAAAATTGCGGTGGTGCTCAGCGGTGGCGGCGCCAAGGGGGCGGCTCATATCGGCATCCTCAAGGTGCTGGAACAGAAACGGATCCCGGTCGACATCATCGTCGGTACCAGCATGGGCTCCTATGTGGCAGGCATGTACGCCATGGGGCTCAGTGCCGAGGAGGTGGAGCGTACCACTTTGGCTATCGACTGGAACAAGGGTTATCAGGACAAGGTTGGGCGCGACGAGCTCTCGCTGCGCAAGAAGCAGCAGAACGAGCAGTATCAGCTGCGCACCGATATCGGGGTGAATGGCGACACCACCCAGCTGCCGGACGGTTTCTTCCAGGGGCAGTCCATGGCCAGCCTGCTGCGGGGCGCTACCTCCAACCTGCCGGTGCAGGCGAGTTTCGATGATCTCCCCATTCCCTACCGCGCCATGGCGACCGACATGGAGACGGTCACCCCCTTTGTGCTGGATCACGGCAGCCTGGCAAAGGCGATGCAGGCCTCCATGTCCATTCCCGGCGCCCTCAAGCCGGTGGAGTGGGAGGGGCACATCCTGGCGGACGGCGGCAGCGTCAACAACATGCCGGTGGATGTCGCCAAGGCGATGGGGGCCGATGTGGTGATTGCGGTGGATATCGGTGCCAAGCTGCGTACGCGGGAGTCCCTCAAGTCAGGGTTGGCCATGATTGACCAGCTCACCACCTACATGACCCAGGTGGGCACCGACAAGCAGAAGGCGCTGATGGGGCCGAAGGATATTCTGATCGCCCCCGAGTTTGGCGATATGGGGATCGCCGACTTTGCCCGGATGCCGGAGGGGATCAAGATCGGTGAGACGGCGGCTGACAAGGTGTCGCTGCAACTCGATAAGCTGTCGCTCACCAAGGCGCAGTACAACGTCTATCGCAACCAGAAGCTGAGCCGCCGTGCCGAGCGTAGCGGTCAGCCCGCCTACTTCATCGACAAGGTGGAGATTATCAACAAGTCGCGCCTCTCCGACGAGACGGTGCGCGCCATGCTGAAAGTGCGGCCTGACAAGGTGCAGACCAACGAGAGCCTGGAGGCAGGGATTCGCCGTCTCTATGCGTTGGAGTCCTTTGACCGCATCACTTACGAGGTGGAGGAGCGCGATGGGGAGAACGTGCTGGTGGTGGATGCCAGCGAGAAGAACTGGGGGCCGGGTTACCTCAACTTCCAGTTCGGCTTCACCGATGATTTCGAGAACACCTCCAACTACAACGTGGGCATGTCCTATACCCTCACCAACGTCAATGAGTGGGGGGCTGAATGGCTGACAGAGGCATCGCTGGGCACGGCCAAGCATCTCAAGACCGATTTCTATACCCCGCTGGAGCCTTCCCAGACCTTCTTTGGCGAGGCGAGTTTTGGCTATGACCAGACACTGCGCCGTCTCTATTTCCCCAATCTGGAGCAGGATACGGGCTCCCTCAGCTATCTCGACTCCGATTATGCCTTCTTTAGTGGTCAACTGGCGGTGGGATGGAATCGCCAGCCATGGAGCCGCTTGTCGATGGGGCTGGAGGGGCAGACGGGCAATATAGATGTCAAAAACATCAAGGATCTCGAGGTCGATGCCAATGCATGGGGACCCTATGTTCGCTTTGAGCACGATACCCTGGACAGCCTCTATTTCCCCTATCAGGGGGAGCGATGGGATGTGAAGCTGGGCTATTCCCACGTCAACCTCGATAGCGATGGGGTCGAGAACTCAAACAGTGAAGGGTTGAACTATCACTTCTCCATGATCAAGCCCTGGTCCTGGGAGAGGCATAGTCTCAACTTGATCCTGGAGGGGGGGGGCTCTGCCAGTGAAGAGGTGGTGCCGCTGCATATTCAGGATCTGGGCGGGCTGTTCCGCCTCTCCGGTTTCCAGCGCTACCAGCTGAGCGGTCGCTACAGCCTGTTTGGTGGCCTGCGCTACATCTATCGGGTGGCAGACAATGACTTCGGTGCCCTCAAGATGCCGCTCTATCTGGGTGGATCTCTGGAGCAGGGTGGGGTCTGGAACAAGGGTGAGGATATCAGCCTGGAGAGCTCGTTTACCGCCGGATCCGTCTATGTCGGGGTGGAGAGCTTCCTCGGCCCGGTGTTCCTCGGCTACGGCATGGCGGAGGGGGGCAATGACGTCTTCTATCTGCAATTGGGCAGTACGTTCGAATAATGCTGAAATGATGCCAATTTGTTAACTCTGGTTGAGGGCGCTCAATTAATTTTCAAAAAATACCAGCCTGTTTAATTGGTTACGATTTTGCGGTGAGTAAGTGAACAGGGTTTGGATTTTAATTAGTCGTTAAAACTTATATAGTGGGGAGCACCCTACGGGGTGTCCCGCAAGGACGATCGCCGCGAGCGTGGGCGAACCCCAAAAAAAGACCAAAGAGGAATTAGTCGTGCTTGAAACATACCGTAAACACGTCGCAGAACGTGCCGCCGAGGGCGTGGTTGCCAAACCTCTGGATGCAGAGCAGGTCGCCGCCCTGGTCGAACTGCTCAAGAACCCGCCCGCTGGCGAAGAAGACTTTCTGAAAGAGCTGTTGTCCTCCCGTATTCCTCCCGGTGTTGATGAAGCGGCCTATGTCAAAGCCGGTTTCCTCACCGCCGTCGCCAAGGGCGAAGCCCACTCTCCCATCCTGACTGCCGCCGAAGCCGTCGAGCTGCTGGGCACCATGCAGGGTGGCTACAACATTCAACCGCTGATCGACTTGCTGGACCACGCGACCTTGGCCCCGCTTGCCGCCAAGGGGCTCTCCCACACCCTGCTGATGTTTGACTCCTTCCACGACGTGGAAGAGAAGGCCAAGGCGGGCAATGTCCACGCCAAACAGGTGATGCAATCCTGGGCTGATGCCGAGTGGTTCCTCTCCCGCCCGGAGCTGGCCGAGAAGATCACTGTCACTGTGTTTAAGGTGACCGGCGAAACCAACACTGACGACCTCTCTCCAGCACCGGACGCCTGGTCCCGCCCGGATATTCCGCTGCACGCGCTGGCGATGCTGAAGAACGCCCGTCCCGGCATTACCCCGGACAAGGATGGCGCCGTCGGCCCCATCAAGACCATCGATGCCCTGAAAGAGAAAGGCTTCCCGCTGGCCTATGTGGGTGACGTGGTCGGTACCGGCTCTTCCCGTAAATCCGCCACCAACTCGGTGCTCTGGTTTATGGGCGACGACATTCCGTTCGTGCCGAACAAGCGCGCTGGCGGTGTCTGTCTGGGTGGCAAGATTGCCCCGATCTTCTTCAACACCATGGAAGATGCCGGCGCCCTGCCCATCGAAGTGGACGTCTCCAAGCTGGAAATGGGTGATGTGATCGACATCTACCC
This sequence comes from Aeromonas aquatilis, assembly GCF_054052405.1. Classification (NCBI taxonomy): domain Bacteria; kingdom Pseudomonadati; phylum Pseudomonadota; class Gammaproteobacteria; order Aeromonadales; family Aeromonadaceae; genus Aeromonas; species Aeromonas aquatilis. The sequence goes on from NZ_JBSTYP010000038.1 coordinate 44,375, forward strand.
GTTTGCCGGCAAGATCTGCAAGCACGGCACCGAGCAGGTGCTGGCGCAGTTTGAACTGAAAACCGACGTGCTGATCGACGAAGTGCGCGCTGGTGGCCGTATTCCGCTGATCATCGGTCGCGGCCTGACCGACAAGGCCCGCGAAGCGCTGGGTCTGCCGTTCTCCACCGTGTTCCGTCGCCCGCAGCCGGTGGCCGATACCGGCAAAGGATTCACTCTGGCCCAGAAGATGGTGGGCAAGGCGTGCGGCGTGAAGGGCATTCGCCCCGGCACCTACTGCGAGCCCAAGATGACCACGGTCGGCTCCCAGGATACTACGGGCCCGATGACCCGTGACGAGCTCAAAGATCTGGCCTGTCTCGGCTTCTCCGCCGATCTGACCATGCAGTCCTTCTGCCACACCGCAGCCTATCCCAAGCCCATCGACGTACAGACTCACCACACCCTGCCGGACTTCATCATGAACCGCGGCGGTGTGAGCTTGCGTCCGGGTGACGGCGTCATCCACTCCTGGCTGAACCGCATGCTGCTGCCGGATACAGTGGGTACCGGTGGTGACTCCCACACCCGTTTCCCCATCGGTATCTCCTTCCCGGCGGGCTCCGGTCTGGTGGCCTTCGCCGCTGCTACCGGCGTGATGCCACTGGATATGCCGGAATCCGTGCTGGTGCGCTTCAAGGGCGAATTGCAACCGGGCATCACCTTGCGTGATCTGGTCCATGCCATCCCCTACGCAGCCATCCAGAAAGGGCTGCTGACCGTCGAGAAAGCGGGCAAGAAGAACATCTTCTCCGGCCGCATCCTCGAGATCGAAGGTCTGCCGACCCTGAAGGTAGAACAAGCATTCGAGCTGGCGGACGCCAGCGCCGAGCGCTCCGCTGCCGGTTGCACCATCAAGCTGGATAAAGAGCCGATCATCGAGTATCTGAAGTCCAACATCGTGATGCTGAAATGGATGCTCTCTGAAGGCTACGGCGACGTGCGCACCATCACCCGCCGCATCAAGGGGATGGAAGAGTGGCTGGCCAACCCGACCCTGATGGAAGCGGACCAGGATGCCGAGTACGCCGAGATCATCGAGATCGATCTGGCCACCATCAAGGAGCCGATCCTGTGTGCGCCGAACGATCCGGACGATGCCCGTCTGCTGAGCAACGTGGCTGGCGACAAGATCGACGAGGTGTTCATCGGTTCCTGCATGACCAACATCGGCCACTTCCGCGCTGCCGGCAAACTGCTCGAGAAGTATCAGGGCGAGCTGCCGACCCGCATGTGGATCGCACCGCCCACCAAGATGGACAAGGATCAGCTGACTGAAGAGGGCTACTACGGCATTTTTGGTCGCGTCGGTGCCCGCATCGAGATCCCGGGTTGTTCCCTCTGCATGGGCAACCAGGCACGGGTAGCGGAAGGGGCCTCCGTTGTCTCCACCTCCACCCGCAACTTCCCGAACCGTCTGGGTAAAGGTGCCAACGTCTATCTGGCCTCTGCGGAGCTGGCAGCCGTTGCCGCCATCCTTGGCAAGATCCCGACCGTGGCCGAGTATCTGCAATACGCCAAGACCCTGGACGCCACTGCGGCCGACACCTACCGCTACCTCAACTTCAACGAGATCGCCTCCTACACCAAGAAGGCCGATGCGGTGATCCTGCAGCAAGCCGTTTAACGGAGTTCTTGCGCGATTTGTGCGATAAGAAGCCAATAATGCCGCGTATTTACGCGGCATTATTTATTTGTGTGTTATTCACCGTCTTTTTTGAAGATTGTTTGCACGATCCTTGCTAGAGAGATCCAACCACCTGTTAGGTGGTTCGTTTTATAAGTGCTTTGGGTTATGTTGTTCGGTTATGTGCGGTAATGATGAGGCATCGTTATCGAGGGAAAGTGGATATCTGTTCACTGAGTGCTTGCGTTGGCAGGCCTGACGAATTGCGGCGTGGTTCTTTATGTTTCTGTTCAGGATCGATCTCTCACGAACCGGGTTACGCTTCGGCGTGGCCTTGCTGGTCTTTACCCTGCCGCTGCTGGTGGGAGGTTGGCTCATCCACAGCAATTATGTGCAGGAGCTGAAAGCGGAATCCAACGCCTCGGCCCACAAGGCCAGAACCCTGATGGAGTCGATGCTGGATCATGCGGAGCAGGCCAATAGCTCTGTGCTGCCTCTGGTGAATGCTCCCTGTCGCGACAACCTGCTGGTGCTGCGCAAGAAGGTCGCCATCGAGCCCTTCCTGCGTTCGGTCAATCTGGTGCGAAACGGCATCATCAATTGCACCTCGCTGTTTGGTGAGGTCAATGATGCTGATGACGGCTCCATCTACACCGATCGCAAGCTGTTGCTGATGAGTGGCAACCGGGTGCGGCAAAATCACCCGCTGCTGGTGGTGCGCACCGAGCGGGGCAAGGATGCCGCCTTGAGCGCCATCGACAGTACCCAGCTCAGCTTTATGCTCTCCCTGAGTGGAAAATCCTGCGCACTCTATCTGCAGGTGGGGTCGGCCTGGCTCGATGAGTCGGGCCGCTATCGGAGCAAAATGCCCACCTTCCATCGTGGGTTCAGCTTTGCCCTCAGCTCCTCCCGTTACCCTTTCACCGTTCATGCCGGTTATGCCATGCCGATCTACTGGACGTCACTGTGGGTTGCGCGGCAAGTGGCGCTGGTGTGGCTGGCAGTATCTTCCCTGCTGCTGGCCTGGTTGGTGTGGTGGGTGCTTGGTCGTCCCGCCTCGCCAACGGATGAGCTGCGACGCGCTTTGCGAGCCAGGGAGTTTGTCCCCTATCTGCAGCCGCTGATTGCCAGCCACAATGGCAAGATGATGGGCGCCGAAGTGCTGATGCGCTGGCAACATGCCAAAGAGGGGGTGATCCGGCCCGATCTCTTTATCCCGCAAGCGGAGGAGTCAGGGCTGATCGTCCCCATGACCACCCATATCATGAAGCAGGTGGCGACACGGTTGAACCGCTCTCAGGAGCAGTTGCCCGATGGGTTTCACATCAGCTTCAACATCAGCGCCGCTCATTGCCACGATTTTGCCCTGCTGGCCGAGTGTCGTGCCTTCCTCGGTCACTTCGTCCCCGGCAAGGTGGTACTGGTGCTGGAGCTGACCGAACGTGAGCTGCTGGTGTCGGATCCCCAGACTATCTCCCTGTTCCGCCAGCTGGACGAGATGGGGGTCAAGCTGGCCATCGATGATTTCGGGACTGGCCACTCCAGCCTGGCTTACCTGCAGCAGTTCCATGTGGATTACCTCAAGATCGACCAGTCCTTTATCGCCCGTATCGGTACCGAGTCGCTCTCTGAGCATATCGTGGACAACGTGATCGATCTGGCGACCCGGCTCGGTCTGGCGCTGGTGGCGGAAGGGGTGGAGAGCGAGCATCAGGCTGACTACCTCAGGGCCAAAGGGGTCGATTATCTGCAGGGGTACCTGTTTGCCCGCCCTATGCCGCTGCGCCAGTTCTGTGAGGAGCTGCTGCCGGAAGAGGCGCAGACCCGGCAGCCAGATGGGGTGCGAGGCATCCCGAACGCCACCTGATCTATCGGTGACAGACGGGCGGCCAAGCTCCCGTCAGGACGGTTGGGGGAGTGCTCTCTCCCTATCCCCCCTCGAGTGCAGGGGCTTGTTTTTGGCTATGTCCCAATTACGTGTTGAAAGGCTAAGCTTGAAGTAGGCCATCACCTTGAGGTCTACCATCATGGATACCCCAGCC
>NZ_JBSTYP010000039.1:0-45905 GCF_054052405.1 Aeromonas aquatilis
CGCCTCTCCCTTGCCGAGCCAGTCGCTGCGCAGTTGCATCAGCTTGTCACTCTGTGCCAGCACGGTCAGCGCCTGCTCCACCGCTTGCCGGGGGGGGGGGGGGGGGGGCGGCCCCCCCCCCCCCCCCCCCCGCTCTGTTTGGGCTGTGATCCCCTCTCGCGGATGTCTTTTTGAGATATTCGCATTGTTGTGAATGTCACTTCAAAAAAAGCCTGCAAAAGGTGAGGATATAGGCTCTGTCTGTGAAGGAGTGTCCCATGTCTTTGACCGAAACCTGTCAGCGCATCGTGCGCGATCCCCATCTCTCTGCCGCCCAGAAGAGCCATGCGCTGGCGCTGGCCGCCGAGAATGCCTTGCCTTACCCCGATCTGCCAGGCGCAGTCGCCGAGGCGATGGAGCAGGGATTTATCTGCGACATGTTCGAAGGGCACGCTCCCTACAAGCCGCGCTATGTACTGCCGGATTATGAAAAATTCCTGAGTCAGGGCTCTGCCTGGCTAGAGCTGGCGGCGCCGCAGGATTTCGACGAGGCGCTCAACGCGTTGCGCATTCTCTATCACCACGTCCCCTCCGTCACCGGCATGCCGGTCTGGCTGGGGCGGCTCGACCATCTGCTGTTGCCGTTTGTCGGCGAACTGGATGACGAGACCCTCTATCGCAAGCTGAAGGGGTTCTGGGTCTATCTGGATCGGGTGCTGCCGGACGCCTTCATGCACGTCAACATCGGACCGGATGACAACCGTATCTGCCGCCTGATCCTGCGCATCGACAACGAGCTCAAGCAGGTGGCGCCGAACCTCACCTTCTTCCACGATCCGGAGCAGACCCCGGACAGCCTGCTGCTGCAGGCGGTGAAGAGCATCGCCGAGTGCAGCAAGCCGCACATCGCCAACTACCCGATCCACCGAGATACCTTCGACCAGCGTGGTTTTGGCATCGTCAGTTGCTACAACGCTCTGCCGCAGGCCGGTGGCGCCAATACCCTGGTGCGCATCTCCCTCAAGCGGGTCGCTGAGCAGTGTCAGGGGATCGATGATTTCCTTGGCTGCCTGTTGCCCCACTACTGCCGTCTGGCCTCCCAGCTGATCGAAGCGCGTGCCGCTTTCCTCCATGATGAGTCCGGTTTCTTCGACAGCTTCCTGGTGAAAGAGGGGCTGCTGGATGAGGATCGCTTCGTCCCCATGTTCGGCATCTACGGTATGGCGGAAGCGGTCAATATCCTGATGGATAAAGAGAATCTGCCGGATCGCTACGGCCACGGCGAGGAGGCGAACCAGCTTGGCTATCGCATCTCGGCCCAGCTCTCCGCCTATGTGACCACAACCCCGCAAACCCACGCCTGGGGTGGCCATGCGCTGCTGCACTCGCAGGGTGGCCTGAGTATCGATGTAGCCGTTACCCCGGGGGTACGCATTCCTTACGGTCATGAGCCGGATCCGGCCAGCCATGTGCTGGCGTTGGCGCCGCATCACACTTATTACCACTCGGGGATCAGCGAGATCCTGACGCTGGATCCCACCATCCGCCAGAACCCGCAGGCGCTGCTGCAGCTCTGCAAGGGGGCGCTCGCCATCGGCATGCGCGAGTTCACCGCCAACGTGGCCGACAGCGATCTGATGCGGGTGACTGGCTACATGATCCGCAAGAGTGATCTGGCCCGCTTCGCAGAGGAAGGGTCGCGCTTGCAGACAACCTGTCTCGGTGCCGAGGCGAGTGAAGTGACCGCCATTCGTCAGCGGGCACTGCGAGTGGTCGCTCACGAATCGACCATCTGCGAGTATTGAGTTCGCACCGATGGCTGATGTTTTGCCAACACGCAGCGCCCTGGTAAGCAGGGTGCTGCCGTTCTCCTGTGTCGACGGGCCGGGCAACCGGCTGGTGCTGTTTCTGCAGGGCTGCAACTTCCGCTGCCCTGGCTGCCATAACCCCCACACCATAGGTCTGTGCGACGATTGCGGCGACTGCCTCGCGGTCTGCCCGAGTGGCGCCCTCACCATGAGCGAGGGCAAGGTTCATTGGCAGGAGGCGCTCTGCACCGACTGTGACGCCTGTCTGGAGGCCTGCCCGCGCAGCGCCAATCCCAAAACCGCCACCATGTCGGTGGCCGACGTGCTGGCCCTGCTGCGCCGTTACGGCCCGCTGCTCAGCGGGATTACCGTCTCCGGCGGCGAGGCGACCACCCAGCTCCCCTTCGTGGTTGCGCTCTTTACCGCCATCAAGGCTGCGCCGGATCTGGCCCATCTCACTTGCCTGCTCGACAGCAACGGTTCGCTCGCCGAGACCGGCTGGCAGCGGCTGCTGCCGGTGCTCGATGGCGCCATGCTCGATCTCAAGGGGTGGCGCGACTCGGTGCATCACACCCTGACCAGCTATGGCCGCGAACGTGTGCTAGGGTCGCTGGTGCTGCTGGCACGCCACGGCAAGCTGACCGAACTGCGGCTGCTCCATGTGCCGGGCAAGAGTGATTTTCTGGATGCGAAGGGTGAGCTTGACGCGGATCTTGCCGCCTTCTTGCAGCAGCTTGGGCCTGTGCCCATTCGCCTCAACGGCTTTCGCCACCACGGGGTGCGGGGAGAAGCGACCCGCTGGCCCGAGGCAACCCGTGACGAGCTGGAACTGCTGGCCAGCCGCTTGCGCGCAGCGGGATTGGGGCCGATCTCACTGCCCGCTCTGATGCGTTGAGTGGCTGCGTCATCCTGTGACCGTCATGGCGTGAGGAGTGGCATGAAAAGGCCGCAACTGTGATTTCTGTCTATTGGAGGGGGCGAGAACGGTGGCTAGAATAATGGCCATTTTCTTCCCCCTCAATGACAGATAATCATGAGTGAAAGCAAGGCGTTATATCGGGTTCAGTTTATTTGCCATAGCGAGCGCTACGAAGTGTATGTGCGCGAAGTCAATCAGGGCCCGCTGTTCGGTTTTATCGAAATTGCCGACTTTGTCTGGGACAACCACACGGCGCTTATCGTCGATCCCGGCCACGAGAAGCTAAAGAGTGAATTTGCCGATGTGCGCCACACCCTGATCCCCATGCATCAGGTGCTGCGCATCGATCAGGTGAAAAAGCAGGGGGCGGCCCGCATCACCGAACTGGGCAACAACGTTGCCTCCTTCCCCAGTCCCATCTATACCAAACGCCCTTGATCCCTCATTGCCGTTGATGTTTCGCCGCGGTGAAACATCAATTTCTTCTCGTTGTCATCCGGCTCAGGGCTCAATCAATTCGCGACCCAGTTGCAGGATCCGCTGGCGGAACCAGTGGCGGGCCGAGCCATCACCGGCCGGGCCATACCAGACCAGGCTGTGACTCACCTTGCCGTAATCGAACGGTGCCGGACGCATCACCAGATCCGGCTGACTGGCCATGCAGGCCGCCCAGCCACCGATGGCGGTGAGGATCAGGTCGGTCTGGGGCAGCAGGGCCGCGGCGCTGGCAAAATCGGGCAGGGTGGCGCCAATCTGGCGACGCACCTGCTGTTGGGCCAGGCTCTGCTCGAAGAAGGGGTTGGCCAGCTCCTGATCCCGGATGGCGATATGGCGACAGCTCAGGTAAGCATCGAGATCCCAGGGTTTGGCCAGCGCCGGGTGGTCTTTGCGCAGCAGGCAGACCAGTTTCTCTTCCCGCAGGGTCTCCCACACCAGCCCGGGCTGGCGCGGCAATGGCTGGCTCTGGTCATGGGGCAGGATCACGAAGTCGAGTTTGCCCGCTGCCAGCGCCTCCAGCCCCTGCTCATCCTTGTTCCAGATCTCCGGCACCATGCCCGGCACCTCCTTCATCAGCTGACCCAGAATGGGGCCCACCGGCCAGGTCATCACGCTCTCGCGCAATCCCAGCCGCAAGCGGCCCTGCCACTGCTGCGGATTGAAGGCGTTCTGGCGGGTGAGGCCGTTCAGCTCCCCCAGCAGCCGGTGCAGGGTCGGGGCCAGTCGCTCGGCCATGGGAGTGAGCAGCAGCTGGTTGCCCTGACGGTAGAGCAGTTGATCCCCCAGCAGATCCCGCAGCTGGTTGAGGGTCTTGCTGACGGTGGAGGGGGTGGTGCAGAGCCGCTCGGCGGTGCGGGTGACGCTCTGGTTGTCGAGCAGCAGGTGCAGGGTGACCAGATGGCGACCTCCCAGCCGAGAGAGTGCGATCAGATCCATAAAGACTCCACAAGCGAATGAAACAGACAAAAAGCCCCGCGAAAGCGGGGCTGATGCGGATTAGCTCTTGAGCACGGCCGCCATGGCGTCAGCCACATAGTCAACGTTGCGACTGTTGAGGCCCGCCACGCACATGCGGCCGGAGCGCACCAGGTAGACGGCGAACTCCTCGCGCAGGCGGTCCACCTGCTCCGGGGTGAAGCCGGTGTAGCTGAACATGCCGCGCTGGTTGATGAAGTAGCTGAAATCGCGGCCCGGCACCTTGGCGCTCAACACCTCGAACAGCTTCTGGCGCATGGCCTTGATGCGGGTGCGCATCTCGGTCACTTCCTCGACCCACATGACGTGCAGCTCCGGCTGGCTCATCACTGCCGCGGTGATCTGGCCGCCATGGGTGGGAGGGCTGGAGTAGTTGCGACGCACGGTGGCCTTCATCTGGCCCAGTACCCGGCTCGCCTCTTCGGCATCCTTGCAGATGACCGACAGGCCGCCGCAGCGCTCGCCGTAGAAGGAGAGGTTCTTGGAAAACGAGTTGCTGACGAAGAAGCTGACACCGGCGGCCACCATGGCGCGGATGGCGTAGGCGTCCTCTTCCAGTCCGTCACCGAAGCCCTGATAGGCGATATCCATAAAGGGGATCAGGTTCTTCTCGACCACCAGCGCGATCACCCGATCCCACTGGGCGCGGGAGAGATCCACCCCGGTCGGGTTGTGGCAGCAGGGGTGCAGCAGCACGATGCTCTTGGCCGGCAGGCTGCTCAGGCAGTCGATCATCGCATCGAACTGCTCGCCGCCAGTGGTTGCATCGTAGTAGGGATAGTCATGCACCTGGATGCCGGCCCCTTCGAACATCGCCTTGTGGTTATCCCAGGTCGGGTTGCTGACCCACACCTCGGAGGTCGGGAAGTAGCGCTTGAGCAGATCGGCGCCGATCTTGAGTGCGCCCGAGCCACCGATGGTCTGAATGGTGGCGATACGACCCGCCTTGACCGCTTCATGGTCGGCACCAAACAGCAGGTGCTGCACCGCGGTGCGGTAGTTGGCGGCGCCTTCCATCGGCTGGTAGGGGCGTGGGGCCGGGGCGGCTGCGCGCTGGGCTTCGGCCTGCTGCACCGACGGCAGCAGCGGAATGCGCCCCTGCTCGTCGTAATAGAGGCCGATCCCCAGGTTCACCTTCTGCTCGCGGGTGTCTTTGTGGAAGGTCTCGACCAGGGTCAGGATGGGGTCGCCAGCATAGGCATCGACGTGTTCAAACATGGGGGGTCCTTGAAATTGACTGTCCAGTAAAACCGGCGGTCAGCCGGGCTGGACATCATGGCGTAATCGCCGTTTGGTCTCAAGCAGTTAGCCCCTCGGCCATCTTGGCGACTCGCTTTGCACGTCGGTAAAGATGTAGGGAGCAGGCAGCTCGTGTCACATTTTGAAACAAAAAAATAGCTTCAAACGGATTTTTACACGCCTGTAGAGGTTAAATGATAGTAAAATCACTTGCGAATGAAATCTCGGCTGTGTCCAAACAAGCATCTTAATTAGTCCATTAAGCAGACCAGCGACATACCACTTGGCACCGGCTATTGAGCCGTGTCTGGTGATCCCATTATCAATCTGGAACTGTGCCCTGGTTGCAATTATCCGGTTTGGTGACGACAGGCAGACCGACTTTAATGACGCAATATACATCTTCAGACTCTCTTTCTCCCCCTCCCTTGAACTGGTTTGGTTTGGGGGGCTGGAACCTCTATTTCCTGGGCAAACTGGCGCTGCTGTGGGGGGGATATCTCAATTTTCATCCCCTAGCCAATCTGGTATTTGCTGCCTTTCTTCTGTTCCCGCTCTCCTCACCGGGGCTGCGACGAGCGAGGGCGTGGATTGCCTTGCCTGCCGGTATTGGGCTCTTCTATCACGATACCTGGTTGCCGGGATTCGAGAGTATCGCCAGCCAAGGGGGATATGTTTTTTCTTTTAGTGCCGACTACTTGCTGGAGCTTTTCGGGCGATTCATCAATTGGGAAATGGTTGGTATCGGTTTTGTCATGCTGACGGCCTATCTGTTTCTGGTGCAGTGGCTACGGTTTACGCCCTGGGTAATGGCCTCTCTGCTCTGGCTATGGTTATCACCCCTGCTGGTGAATGTTATGCCAGAGGGGAAGGTGATGACCGCAAGCAGCACGGTACAGCCTGTGAAAGAGCCCGCGGATGATAAACCCGGTCTGGTTGAAGCTGGCCAGCAGCTTGAGCAAAGCGCTCCTCCCACTACGGCCAACCTCGATGCTTATCTCAATAATTTCTACCTTGCAGAGCGTGGGCGTGAAACCAGATTTCCGCAGCAGTTGCCGGCCAGGGCGACACCTTTTGACGTGCTTATCATCAACATCTGCTCTTTGGCGTGGAGTGATGTGGAGGCGAGTGGCCTGCAGCAACATCCGGTATGGCGTCATTTCGATTTGATGTTCGACAGCTTCAACTCAGCCACTTCTTACAGTGGCCCTGCCTCCATTCGTCTGCTGCGCGCCAGCTGTGGTCAGCCCAGCCATCAGGATCTCTATCTGGCCGCTCCCAAACAGTGCTTGTTAATGGAACAGTTGTCTCAATTGGGCTTCGAGAAACAGGTGGCAATGGATCACTCCGGGGTGTTTGGCAATTACCTCAAGGAGCTGAAGGCGCTGGTTGATCTCGATATTGAACCGATGAGCAGGGAGGGATTGCCTCATGAACTGGCCTCTTTTGATGGTGAGCCTATCTATCGGGATGATGCCCTGTTTGCCCGCTGGTTGAAGGCGCGAGGCGAGAGTCAGGCTGTTCGTAATGCCACCTTCTTTAACCTCATCTCCCTGCATGATGGCAATCGTTACGCCAAAAACCGGCAGCCAGCCCCCTATAAAGCAAGGCTGCGCACCCTGCTGGATCAACTGGATCACTTCCTCTCGGAGCTGGAGCGCTCCGGTCGCAAGGTGATGGTGGTCGTCGTGCCTGAACATGGTGCCGCCCTGACCGGTGACCGTATGCAGATGTCGGGGCTGCGAGATATACCCAGCCCTGCGATTACCCGCATTCCCGTTGGCGTGGCCTTTATCGGCACCCAGGCTCCCCATGAGCCGACGCGCCATATCCAGGAGGAAAGCAGCTACCTTGCCATCTCCGAGCTGGTGGCCAAAACGCTGGCGAGCGACCTGTTCGGCACGCCGACCATCGACTGGAATGGGTTGATCAACAACCTGCCGAAGACCCCCATGGTGTCGGAGAATCAGGGAACCGTGGTGGTGCATTATCAGGATGATTACCACATCAAACTGGGGCAGGGCGACTGGGTTCCCTATCCACAATGATCCGGAGAGCAGCATGACGACTGATGAGCTGGTCAGTAAATCGGCACCTTTTGATGTCCCCGTAGAAGGGGATGGGGTCACTGATATCGAGCTTGTCCAGAAGGCGTTTGGTGTCAGTTTTCTTTATCACGATATCGCTCTGGAAGAGCATCTGACAGAGATCCGGTCGCGCTTTCCTCTGCTCGCCGAGCTGGATTTGAAAAAGAGGAATGAAGAGTGATTACCGTTGCGCTGCAAGGGATAAGAGGGGGCGTGGGAACGACCTCAATCGTTGCGGGGTTGGCGCTGGCTGCCAGGCGGCAGGGCGCCAGGGTGCTTGCTGTCGATCTCTGTGCTGACAATCAATTGCCGCTCCATTTCGGGAGACCTCACGATGAGGCGTGCGGTTGGGGCTTGCTGGCTGATCCGGCAAACACCTGGCGCTCCGCCATCCATTGCTGGCAACCCGGTCTGGATCTGTTGGCTCAGGGCGGTGTTACGGGGCAGTTATCTACTGAGTGGTTATCTGCGGTTGAGGGGTATGATCTGGTGCTGCTGGACCTGCCGGCTGGCGTGACGCCGGTGGCATCAACCCGATTGCTCACCGTGGTCAATGCCGACGCTAACGCCCATACGCGGCTCTATCGCCATTCATTTCTTCCCCATGAGCAGGTTGTGGTCACTCAATTTACCAGTCGGCGTGCACTGCAGCAGGATCTGCTCGATCTCTGGATGGAGGGGGGGATCCCTCTGCTCACCATTCGCCTGCATCGGGATGAATCGATGGCGGAGGCAATGGCAGCCAAATTGCCGGTTGGTGACCATGCGCCCGACAGCCTGATTGCCCATGAGCTGGATGCGTTGGCGCGCTGGTGCCTCAGTCACGATAGAGACGCTTCATGCTAGTTGCCTTGCTGACACCTGCCGCCATGTGCTGGTTGCGTGGCAGTTACCGGGAGTTGCGGGGTGCTGGCTCATCCCGCTGGGCCGCGGTGTCAGTGACGCTGTTGCGGTTGCTGGCGTGGGCACTGTTTCCACTTGAGCAACCAGCCTGGCAACGCTTGCTTGCCCGGAGCGATACCCTTTATCCACATGTGACGCATACCTGCCCCGGGGACCCGCTTCGCTGGCTACTGCAGTCACTCTGGCTACTTATCTGCAGGCCAGAACCCAGACCGTTCCGCTGGCCGGCATGGTGCCTGCGGCTGTGGCAGAAAGGTACCTTGTGGCTGGAGGGGCGCCTGGCACACTTCGAGCGCAGCCAGTTGCAGCGGTCACGCAATGCCGTGGCTGTTGCCAGATGGAAGAGCGTGTTGCTCTGTACCGTGGCGGGGCTGTTGAGCCTGCTCTGTATTACCCAGCCTTTTGATCTTTATGCCCAGCTGGTCTTTGTCCTCATGCTGGCCGTGATGGCATTCGTGCTGCGCGCCGTACCGGGGCGTTATCCCATGCTGATGATGATGGTGCTCTCCCTGACCGTCTCATGCCGTTATATCTGGTGGCGCTATACCTCCACCCTCGACTGGCTTGATCCCATAAGCCTCTTCTGTGGCCTGTTACTGCTGGCTGCGGAGACCTACGCCTGGGTTGCCCTGATCCTGGGGTACTGGCAGACCGCATGGCCACTCAATCGCCCACCCGTACCTATGCCGGCCGATATTGCCAGCTGGCCTTCGGTGGATCTGATGATCCCCACTTACAACGAGGATCTGGCCATTGTCAAAGGGACTGTCTATGCCTCGCTGGCGCTGGACTGGCCAAAAGACAGACTGACCATCTGGCTGCTCGACGATGGCGGGCGCGAGGAGTTCAGACTGTTCGCCGAGGAGGTCGGGATCCGCTATGTGGCGCGTCCTACTCACGAGCATGCCAAGGCGGGCAATATCAACCATGCCCTCAAGTTGGCGAGTGGGGAGCTGGTGGCGATCTTCGACTGCGATCACCTGCCGACCCGCTCCTTCCTGCAGATGACGGTGGGGTGGTTTTTCAAGGATCCCGCACTGGGTCTGGTGCAGACTCCCCACCACTTCTTCTCGGCCGATCCCTTCGAGCGCAATTTGCGCCGTTTTCGCAAGATGCCCAACGAGGGGGCCCTCTTCTACGGGTTGGTGCAAGATGGCAACGACATGTGGGATGCCACTTTTTTCTGCGGCTCCTGTGCCGTCATCAAGCGCTCGGCACTGGATGAGATTGGCGGGCTGGCGGTCGAGACGGTGACCGAGGATGCCCATACCTCGTTGCGGTTGCATCGCCGGGGGTACACCTCTGCCTATATGCGGATCCCCCAGGCGGCAGGGTTGGCGACCGAGAGCCTGTCGGCTCATATCGGCCAGCGCATTCGCTGGGCCCGCGGCATGGTGCAGATCCTGCGGCTGGACAACCCGCTGTTTGGCAAAGGGATCAACCTGGGGCAACGACTCTGCTACTTCAACGCCATGCTCCATTTCCTGGCTGGGGTTCCGCGGTTGATCTTTCTGACCGCTCCGCTGGCCTTTCTGATCCTTCATGCCTATGTCATCTACGCCCCCGCAGCGGCGATCGCCCTCTACATGTTGCCCCATCTGTTCCACAGCGCCCTGACCAACTCCCGGCTTCAGGGCAAGGTGCGTCACTCCTTCTGGGGGGAGGTCTACGAGACAGTGCTGGCCTGGTATATCGCGCGGCCTACCACTGTGGCCCTCTTTGCCCCGCATAAAGGCAAGTTCAATGTGACGGCCAAGGGCGGATTGACGGAGGAGGTCTATCTCGATCTGGAGGTATCGCGCCCCTATCTGATCCTGGTTTTGCTCAATATCTGCGGTCTGGGATTCGGCATCTGGCGCATTCTGGTCGGGCCGTCCGACGAGATCCCGACCCTGATCCTCAGCATGTTGTGGGCCCTCTATAACATGACCATTCTGGGGGGCGCATTGGCCGTTGCCTTCGAATCCCGCCAGGTGCGCAGCAATCCCCGGGTGGAGATGGTGATGCCTGCTGCGATCAAGCTGGCCGACGGACACATCTACCCCTGCACCCTCAGCGACTACTCGAACGGTGGTGTGGGCATTCGCCTCGATGCGCCTCTGCCTCTGGTTGGCAAGGAGCGGGTCTGGCTGCTGCGTTACGGACACCGAGAGGCTGCATTCCCGGCCCGGGTTCAACGGATCTTTGGTAATCGCCTCGGATTGGAGCTGGAGCCAATGGACAAGGCGCAACATATTGCGTTTATCCAGTGCACCTTTGCTCGCGCCGATACCTGGTCTTTGTGGCAAAAACGGCTGGGCAGAGATCGTCTGCTGCACAGTTTTTTCCAGATAGTTCAGCTTGGCTGGGGGGCTTACTGGCGTCTGCTGCGCTCCACGCCGCTGGCTTCGCTCTGTATCCTCAGTGAGAGGCTGGTGTTCTGGCTGCTCTCTTTTGTTCCACGTCGCGTCTCTGCGGATTTTCGCTCCCGAGCCTCGACAGCACAGACAGTAAAAGCATGATGAAACCAAAACCTTACCTGCTTGCATTGCTCCTGGCGGCCCCCGCGGTATCGGCGACGGAGATGACGGGGCCGCTGCCTGCGGTAGATGCCCCGGTTCGTACTCGTTCCATGACGCTGGAGCAGATGGCTGCACAGCCAGGCACTTTCTCCCTGCGCGGCAACTTGCCAGATGGGCTCGCCGATTTCACCGTACGGCGTGACGAGGTGGTGACCCAGGCCACGCTGGATCTGGATTTCACTCCTTCGCCTTCCCTGCTGCCGCTGGTTTCGCAGCTCAAGGTCTATCTCAATGACGAGCTGATGGGCGTGCAGCCCTTTGTTGACAAGCAGATGGGGCAGCGGAGCTACGCCTCTATGGTGCTTGATCCCCGTTACAGCAAAGATTTCAACCGGCTCAAACTGAACTTCATCGGCCACTATCAGAAGGTCTGTGAAAACCCGGCCAGCGATACCCTGTGGCTCAATATCAATCGGGATACCCGCCTCAATCTGCAGTTGCAGACCCTGCCGGTGCGCAATGAGCTCTCCTTCTTCCCGATGCCGTTTCTCGACACGCGCTATGATGCGCAACTGGTGCTGCCCATGGTATTTGCCGGGGTGGTTTCGCTGGAGCAGCAACAGGCGGCAGCGGTGCTGGCGTCCTGGTTCGGGGCCAAGGCGCAATGGCGCGGCCAGCATTTTCCTGTGCTGATCAATGAGATCCCGACACGCAATGCCATCGTTTTTATCACCAACGAGAGTCGCCCCGACTTTCTGGTCGATTACCCCAAGGTGACGGGGCCCACCATCGACATGGTGAGTGCGCCTGACAACTCCTATGTGAAGTTGCTGGTGATATCGGGGCGAAATGAGGATGACCTGCTGCTTGCCAGCAAGGGGATCGCGCAGGGGAATGTCTTGTTGCGTGGTCAGAGTGTACGGGTTGAAGAGCTCAAGCCTCTGGCGCCAAGAGCGCCCTATGACGCACCCAACTGGGTCAGGCTGGATCGGCCGGTGCGTTTTGCTGAGTTGCTCGACTATCCGGGTCAGTTGCAAGCCAGCGGGCGAGCAATCTGGCCGCTAGATCTCACCGTCAAATTGCCACCAGACCTCTATCAGCCGGGGGCGAACGGGATCAAGCTGCAGCTGGATTATCACTACACATCGCCGGTTTTGCATGACGGCTCCCGGCTGGATGTGAAGGTGAACGATCAGTTGATGAAGTCGTATCCCCTGCAGCCAGACGAGATCAAGGGCAAGCAGTTGCTGACGCTGCCCCTCTGGTTGACTGGCGACGATGAGTCCAGAGCGTTGCGGATGCCCGGGCTCAAGAGCGGGCAACCCAATCGTCTCAGTTTCGCGTTCCAATATGGTCAGCAGTTCATGGGCGGGCACGAGAATGGGCGCTGCGATCTGCTGTTGCCACCGCCCCATCAGGTTCGGATTGATGAGAATTCGACCTTCGACTTTACCGGCTATCGCCATCTGATCGAGATGCCGAATCTGAAGGCCTTCTCCGGCTCTGGTTTCCCGTTCAGCAAGCTGGCTGATCTCTCTGAAACTCAGATAGTTATGCCGCTTAAACCATCTTCAGAGCAGATAACTACCCTGCTCGATACCCTGGGCGCGATCGGTGCGGAAACCGGTTATCCGGCCCTGGCGGTGACCCTGACCAATGAGTGGCAGAAGGTGCGGGATGCTGACCTTGATACCCTGCTGATCGGCGATCTGCCCGCTGAATTTCGCCATGATGCCGAACCGGATGCGCAGCTCGCCTCGCTGCAGAGCTGGATAAATCAGCCGAGGCGCGAGTTCAGGTCGGTCGAGCACTCGTCGGCCAGCGACCGCCAGCCAGAGGCAAGGGTCGGGATCAGCGGGAATGATGCGATAGCCGTGGTACTTGGTCTGCAATCTCCTGCTCACCCCCAGCGCAGTGTGGTGGCCCTGCTGGCAGATGGTAACGCCGGTATCCGATTGCTGAACGAGACGATGCAAGCTCCTTCGCTGCGGGCTCAGGTTGAGGGCTCGGTGGCGATTATCCGCGAGGCCGGGGTCACCGCGCTGGATGTCGGCGATCGCTACGAGGTGGGTTATCTCCCTTGGTGGGAGCGCTTGTGGCATATGTTGGCCAATCATCCGGTGCGATTGGCCGGGATCACCCTGCTCAGCATGCTGTTGCTGGGATGGGGTCTCAGGTTGCTGTTGGCCGGGATCAGTCGCCATCGTTTGAAGGAAGAGTAAGAGATGAGAAAGATGATCCGACAGATCGCGTTACTGCTGCTCTGGTGTGCCAGCGCACTCCCGGCACGAGCAGCGTGTGACTGGCCCGAGTGGCAGCAGTTCAAGCGGGATTACATGACTGCCGAGGGACGGGTGGTTGACCCGTCAGATGTGCGCCGAATCACCACCTCGGAAGGGCAGAGCTATGCGCTCTTTTTTGCGCTGGTCAACGATGATCGGGAGACGTTCGAGCTGGTGCTGAGCTGGACCGAACGCGAGCTGGCAAAAGGGGATTTGACCGGCTTCCTGCCGGCATGGCTATGGGGGCAGCAGGGAGATAAGTGGGGGGTGCTGGATGCCAATAGCGCGGCAGATTCGGATCTCTGGATCGCCTACAGCCTGCTGGAGGCCGGGCGTTTGTGGCAGAACCACAGTTACGAATCCATCGGCACTATGCTGCTGCGTCGTATCGCCCGGGAAGAGGTGGCACGAGTGCCGGGCTTGGGGCCGGTGCTGCTGCCGGGGCCCAAAGGGTTTGTTGCGGAAAATCGCTGGACGATCAACCCCGCCTATTTGCCTCCCCAGTTGCTGGCGCGAGTCGTCGGCATGCAGGGGCCGTGGCAAGAGATGCACAAGCAGTGGCCCGCCATCTTGATGGCAAGTGCCCCCAAGGGATTTGCCCCAGACTGGATCGACTGGCAGCAGCCGACAGGCTGGGTGAGCAACGCCAAGCATGGTGATCGCGGCAGCTATGATGCGATTCGGGTCTATCTCTGGGTCGGGATGCTCAGCGCTGACGATCCGGCGAAACAGCAACTGGTGGCCCACTTCTCGCCCATGCAGGCCTATATCAATCGAACCGGCCAGGTTCCGGAGCGCATCGATACCGCCACTGGCAAGGTTGAGGGAAGTAGTGCGGGCGGTTTTGCCGCGGCCCTGCTCCCCCTGATGCAAGGAGAACCTGCACTTGATGCGCTGCGTGCACAAGTCGGCCAGCGCGGCTGGGATGCCCATGCCTACTATGGCAGCGTGCTGACGCTGTTCGGCTTAGGTTGGGATCAGCTGCGTTATCGTTTTGCGGCAAATGGCAATCTGATCCCCCGCTGGAGCGAGCAATGTCATCAGCCAGAGTGACATCCCTCTGCCTGGCGCTCGGGTTACTGATGAGCGGTCAGGCCCAGAGTGCGGTTGAGCCCGTCAGCTGGTTGCTGGAGCAGGTACGCATCGGGGAGGCGATCCATAACGAGGCGCTGATCAGCAATTCGCTCTACTCTCTCTCTCTGGTTGAGCCGAACCATCCCGAGCTGCTGGCTGCCAGGGCTCGTCAGGCGCTGCGTCTTGGCAAGCTGGTCGATGCCCGGCAAGCGCTGACAAAGTTGGCCAGCGTGGCGCCGGATTCGAGCCAGTACCGGCAGATCATGGCCGCACTGGCGCTGGAAGCTCCCGCTGTACGCCAGCAGTTGCAGCAGGCTCGCGTGCTTGCCAGCGCAGGGCGCTTGCAGGAGGCGCAAGCCGAATACCGCAAGCTGTTTGGTTCTGATGGGCCGCCGACGCTGGATCTTGCGGTGGAATATGCGCTGCTTGAGGCCCGCATTCCCGCTAGCCACAAGGCTGCGATCGCTACCTTGCAGGATCTTGAGCTGCGTTATCCCGGTCATGCCGGGTTGCGGGCCGGTCTGGTGAGCAACCTGCAGCAGGATGGTCGCTATCAGGAGGCCATGGTGTTGCTCAAGCGCATGGCGCTTCATCCCGGTAGCCGAGATGCGGCCGCCTCTCTCTGGCTCGCTTCGATCCGCGATATGCCGGTTGGTACTGAGAGCATGGATGCGCTGCGCCAGTTCGTTGTGACGTTTGGCTCTGACAGCGAGGTGGATGAGGCCTTGAAGCTGCTTGATACCCAGGAGCAGCAGTGGGCATCTCCGGCCTTTCGCCAGCGTCAGGAAGCACTGGCACGCAACCGTGTCGGCAAGGCATCGGTGCGGCAGATTAGCGCTGCGCTGGCTGCCAACCCTGATGATCAGGGGCTGAGAGGCGCCCTGGCCGAAGCCTACTCACGCAACAACCGGCGTGCGGAAGCGGTAGCCCAGCTGGAGCAGCTGTTGCGGCAGCCTGACGTAGCCCAGCGCGCAAAGTGGGAGAGCTTGCTGGCGACCAACCGTTACTGGTTATTGCTTGAACGCGCCGACAAAGCGGCCGCCACCCGGCAGTGGGAAGAGGCTGCGACGCTTTACCGGCAAGCTACCCTGCTTGATCCGCAGGAACCGGAGGGGTGGCTTGGGGTGGGTGACAGCGAACTCGCTCGTCAACAAGAGCGGGAGGCAGAGCAGGCCTATCGCAAGGTGCTTGCCTTTGCTCCCGGCAACGAGCGGGCGCTGGGGCGTCTGTTTGATCTTTATGTAAAGCAGGACCCGGCCAAAGCAGTAGCGCTGGCCAAACAGAGTCGATCTCCTCGCTTGCAGGCACAAGCTGCGCTGCTCAAGGCAAAGCAGCTGGAGGAGGAGGCCGACATGCTTGTTCAGGCGGGCAAATGGCCGCAGGCAGTGGCGCGGCGTCAGGAGGCATTGCGCTTGCGACCTGATGATGTCTGGCTGGCGTATCGGCTGGCTGAAGATTTGGCTCATGTCGATGGCTCTGCCGCGGGTGAGCATCTGCTGCGGCAACGCCTTGCAGCCACGCCTCGTGATCTCTCGTTGCGTTATGCCACCGCACTCTTTCTTTCCGGACAGGGCCACCTGGCGCAAGCCCGCACTCTGCTGGCCGAAGAGCCCGCAGCCCGCTGGAGCGACGATATGCGTGAGCTGGATAGCCGGCTTGCTCGCCGGGAACTGGTGGCACAAGTGACCCGACTTCGTGAGCAGGGCGATGAGGCTGCGGCCGAGCGGTTGCTGCAACCCTTGTTGCCTGACGAGGATATCGCTTTGCGGTTGGTGCAATGGGCGATGGTTCGCAGTGACAGGGTACGCGCAGCGCAGCTCTATCAGAGTATTCTGGCTGAACATCCGCAGCATCCCGATGCGCGCCTTGGCATGGCTGAAATCGCGTTGGCCAGAGGGGATCGCCAAGCTGCTTATCGCTGGCTGCCTGCATGGCCTGATACGCCGTCGCCGGAGAAGATGAATCTCTATCGTCAGGTCGCCAATCTTTACCAGCTGCTGGGGGATCCTGACCTTGCACAGGAGATCTTTGCTACCTATGCCCCGCTGGTGTCCGGGTTGCCATCCTCTCAAGAGACCACCCTGTTTTGGCGTGACGCTGCACGCCAGCGTTTTGCCAGCGGAGACAACGAGGGGGCCCTGGCCCTGGATAGAAAGGCGTTGCTGGCTGGCGGCATTATCCCCCGGGAGGATATACCCGATGGCGAGCTGAGCGAGCAGGCGCGTCGCCAGCGTGGTGACGACTGGCTGCTCTCCGGCCTGCGCAGCGATCTTGATCGGCACTATCGTCAGGTGCAGAGCACCTTATCGTTTGACAGTGATTACTGGGGCTCCAGCGGTACGCCGGGGGTGTCAAACCTCCGTGCCCTGACCCAGATGCTGCAGCTGGATATGCCATTGGCTGGCGGCACATTATTCAATCGCATCGAGCTGGTCGAGATGGATGCGGGAACTCTGCCTGCTTCGCCCTACAAGGCGCAACTGGGCACCTGTGCCGAGACAAGTTGCAGTGGCATGGAGCAACAGCGACAGCAGGGTACTGCGGTCGCCGCCGGTTGGCACGATGAGCGCTGGTCCTTTGATCTGGGGACAACACCGGTCGGGTTCGAGGTGGTGGACTGGGTCGGCGGTGCGAGTGTGAGAGGGGATTGGCAGAGCCTGGGATGGCGGGCCACCGCGTCACGCCGTCCGCTCAATAGCTCTCTGCTCTCCTATGCCGGTGTCAGCGACCCCGGCAGTGGTATTCGTTGGGGAGGTGTGCGAGCCAATGGCATACGCCTGGACCTGAGCCGTGACCAGGGTGGGGATACAGGTCTCTGGGGGAGCGTTCAGCAGCATCTCCTGACGGGCAAGAATGTGCCTGACAACTGGCGTACCCGACTGATGGGCGGCAGTTATTACAAGCTGATCAATGAGGATCACCGTCGGGTCAGTGTCGGGTTGAATGCCATGTGGTGGCACTATCAGCAGGATCTGAGTGGTTACACCCTGGGGCAAGGGGGGTATTACAGTCCCCAGCATTATCTCTCGGTATCGCTGCCGGTCAGCTATCGCCAGCGCGTGCAGGATTGGTCCTGGGAGCTTGGTGGTTCTGTCTCTTGGTCACAGGCCAGAACCGATGACAGTCGCCGCTATCCTCTGCCCGGTCTGTTGCCGGATGGCTTGCCGGATCAGGATGCCCCCGTAGCGGGGGGCAGCAGCAGTGGCATGGGTTATACCCTCAATGGGATGGTCGAGCACCGCCTGACCGATCATTGGCGTATCGGTGGTCGCATCGACATTCAGCAGGCGGATGACTATGCCCCCAGCCATGCCACTCTGTTCCTACGTTACACCTTCAAGCCGTGGCGGGGAGATCTCGATATGCCGCCACTGCCTCTGACCCCGTACGCGGAGTTTGATTGACGAGATGCCCGGTTTGACACCGGGCATCTTTGCATGGTGTCACTTCAGATAGGATCGCAAGACCCGCACTACCTGATCCAGATCCTCCAGCCGCTCGGCGTGGGTCGCCTCTTCGGCGCCCAGGTGTTCGCGCATGTGCCCCTCCAGCACCTCCAGCATCAGGCCGTTGACGGCCCCGCGGATGGCGGCGATCTGCTGCAGGATGGCGCTGCAGTCGCTCTCCTGCTCCAGCGCGCTCTCCAGCGCCCCGGCCTGTCCCTTGATGCGGCGCACCCGTGCCAGCAACTTCTTTTTGTCGTGAATGGTGTGGGACATGACGGATCCTCTCGATCAATAAAACTATACTGGGGTATAGTATATTGCATCATCGCTCTCAGGAGAAATCCATGTCATCCCTCGCTCAATCCCACTGTCATCAACCCGTCATCCACGAGGGCAATCCGCTGGCCGAACAGAAGACCCGCTGGGCCGTATTGCTGACCGTCATCATGATGGTGGCGGAGATTGGCGGTGGCTGGTTCTACAACTCCATGGCGCTGCTGGCGGATGGCTGGCACATGAGCTCTCACGCGCTGGCGCTCGGTCTCTCGGTGTTGGCCTACCGCGCCGCTCGCCATTTCGCCCGTGACCACAGATTCAGCTTCGGCACCTGGAAGATCGAGGTGCTGGGTGGCTTCATCAGCGCTCTCTTGCTGGTGGGAGTGGCCGGGTTGATGCTGTTCGAGTCTGTGTTCCGGCTGCTCGATCCCAGCCCGATCCACTATCAACAGGCGATCGCTATCGCGTTGGTGGGGCTGCTGGTGAACCTCGCCTGTGCCTGGCTGCTCAAGGATGATCACGGCCACCATCACCATGGGCATGACCACCATCATGAGCATCACGACCACGATCATCATCATGACCATGACGATCACCACGGCCATCAGGATCTCAACCTGCGCGCCGCCTATATCCACGTGCTGGCGGATGCGGCCACTTCCGTGCTGGCGATCCTGGCGCTGGTGGGGGGCATGCTGTGGGGGGCTGACTGGCTGGATCCGCTGATGGGCATAGTGGGTGCCGGACTGGTCGCGGTATGGGCTTGGGGGCTGCTGCGCGACTCCGGTCGGGTGCTGCTGGATGCAGAGATGGATACCCCGCTGGTGGCGGAGATCCGCGAGGTCATCGCCGAACTGCCACAGACCGAGATCCGCGATCTGCACGTCTGGCGGGTAGGGCAGCAGCAGTATGCCTGCGTGCTCTCTTTGCTGATGGTCAATCCGCTACCGGCGCAGCAGATCCGCGAACGGTTGGCGATCCATGAAGAGCTGGTGCATGTGACCATCGAAATCGCCAGCGAACAGGATAAATAACGGGGGCCGTTGGCCCCCTTGGTTTCAGTGCGGTTGGCACTCTGATGTCAGTGCGGCTGCCCGGTGATCTCCTCTTGGGGCTTGTGTTGCCACACAGCGCCGAGCAGCAGCTTGAGCAGCAGTCCGGGCGGGTTGTCCAGCAGCTTGCCGGACTCCAGCAGCAGCTGGCCATCGGCGCGAAATCCGAGGCTGGCATCTATGGTGCCATCCTCCGAGACTACCTGGATCAGGCCATTGAGGGTGGAGCGTTCACCGGGCTGACAGCGCAGCCGCAGTTCGCGGGGTTCCCCCAGCAGGGTGAAGGCGCGGCTCAGCGGGGGCGAGTCTTCATAATCGGGCCAGTTGAAGAAGTGATACTGCTCGGCCAGGGTGCCAGCCTGCTGGCAAAACTGGTCGAACAGCTGCCCGATCGCCTGATACTCCTGATCGAGTCGTCTTGCCTGCTCTTCAATCCGTTTCATTGTTTACTCCTTGTCTATCCACTTGATCAGACATTGCTTTTCTGACCCCGTGACTGCCATTTTCCAGATATGAGGCCAAATGGCCACGAGGTCTGTGAGCCGGATCGAAGTTTCAGTCTGAAAACGTTATCTTGTTGAAACTGGATGGTTTTTTTGCCCTTCCGCTCACATTTGAATCGATTGCCGCTGATTAATATGGCACCGCCTGGCAATGACCGGGTGCTCGACTATCGAGACTAACTACAGCGGGAATTATAAAAATATGGATATGAAAAAGACCAAAGTGGCGCTGGTAACAGCCTCACTGCTCGCGCTTTTGTCTGGCTGTAATGACAACAGCTCTGATGCCTCCGGTGTGAACCCCGTCCCTCCTACACCGCCTACACCTGAAGTCACCGATGGGCCTGTCGCCCGTCTGCCCAAGATGGATCCCCCGAAAGAGTTGCTGGTTGCCGGCGAAAATCAGGTGGTCATTGCGCTGGTGGATACCCAGTCGGCAGCCAAAGGCGCCAAGGCACCATTTGACAGCCACAGCCTGCACCTTTGGAACAACGACGCCTGCAAGGCAACGGCTGATAGTGGTCTGAATACCGGGTGGGATGACAAGAGCAAGACACCAGCCACTGCCGACAGCTTTGGTCCGGCCTGGGTTGTTCCGCTCAAAAATGTGGAAGGGTGCATCAACTTTATCGCTCGCAACGGCGATCTGGCCAACTTGACCGGCAGCGATATGAAGGTGAGCTTCAGTGAGCACCCGGATCGCACCGTGGCCATCGTCGCGGGCAAGAAAGATCTGTTTGGCAGCCGTGCCGAAGCCTTTACCGCCGCCTTTGGCGTGGCGGGGGCCAGCGCTCATCTTATCGATGGCAATACCCTGATCTGGCAAGGGGGCAAGGACAAGCCCCACGTTCGCCTCTATTACACCGACTCGGGCACCATCAAGGCCAATGCCGATGGGGTGTTCGATTTCCCCTATATCAGCCTGACGGCGACCAGCCTCACTGCCGAGCAGCAGGCCAAATATCCGCACCTCAAGGATGCCGCAGCCTTTGCTCTGCCCAGCGGCAAGGATCTCAAGCCCCTGCTCAAGGGGGAACTGGTGGCTATCGGCACCGATGCCGAAGGTATCCTGCAGGGGGCGACCCTGGTGCAGAGTGCCGGCGCCCTCGATGCACTCTATGCCCCAGAGGCGACCAAGCTGAGCTATGGTGCCGTGGTAGATGGCAACCGGGTGACCTTCCGTCTCTGGGCGCCGACCGCCAAGTCGGTCAAGCTGGCTCTCTACAATGCCAGTCACCAGAAGAGTGGCGAGGTGGCGATGACCTTTGACAACGCCAGCGGCAGCTGGCGTTACGAAGGGGGCAGCGAGCTGATCGGTAAGTTCTACCGCTACGACATGGAGGTCTACCATCCGCTGAGCCGCAAGGTCGAGCACTACGAGGTGACCGATCCCTACTCCCTGAGTCTGGCTATGAACTCCGAGTTCAGTCAGGTGGTGGATCTCGACGATCCGGCGTTGAAACCGGCAGGCTGGGATAGCCTCAAGGCGCCCCACAGCCAGCAGAACCCCGCCGACATCACCATCTATGAAGCCCATGTCCGCGATCTGACCGGTAACGATGATTCCACCCCGGTGGAGCATCGCGGCAAGTTCCTCGGCCTGGCCGATACCGATACAGCGCCGGTCAAACATCTGCAGGCTCTGGCCAAGAGCGGCGTCAGCCATCTGCACCTGCTGCCGGTGTTCGACATTGCCACCGTCAACGAGGAGCCGGCCAAGGTCGCCAACATCAGCGACGACTTCAGCAAGCTCTGTCAGGTTAACCCGGATGTGAAAACATCCAAATTTGGCACCTACTGCGGAGGCGGCCAGACCGTGGGAGATGTGCTGGCCGACCTGCAAGGGGGCGACAGCAAGGATAATCCGCAGGTGCAGGAGCTTTCCGGCTATCTGCGTGGCGTCGACTCCTTCAACTGGGGTTATGACCCCTACCACTACACCACGCCGGAAGGCTCTTACGCCACCAACGCCGAGGGGACCAAACGTATTCTGGAGTTCCGCGAGATGGTCAAGGCCATCAAGCAGAATATCGGCATGAACGTGGTGATGGACGTGGTCTACAACCACACCAACGAATCCGGGCTCGGCCCCAAGTCGGTGCTCGACAAAATAGTGCCCTGGTACTATCAGCGCCTCAATCCGGAGACCGGCTCGGTGGAGAACTCCACCTGCTGCTCCAACACGGCGCCGGAACACGCCATGTTCGCCAAGCTGATGGATGACTCCTTGGTCACCTGGGCGCGCGACTACAAGATCGACGCCTTCCGCTTCGACCTGATGGGCCACCATCCGAAAGATCAGATGGTGCAGGCGCTGGCCGCGGTGAAGAAGGTCAATCCCGAGATGTACTTCTACGGCGAGGGGTGGAACTTCGGCGAAGTGCAGGATGACAAGCGCTTCGTGCAGGCGACCCAGAAGCATCTGGGCGGTACCGGTATCGGCTCCTTCTCGGATCGCTTGCGCGATGCGGTGCGCGGCGGCAGTCCGTTTGATGGTGGCGATACCATTCGCAAGACCCAGGGCTTTGGCAACGGTGCCTTTGTCGATCCTAACGAAATGAGCAAGGTGGAGCTGGCTACGGCCTTGCACCAGTCCGATCTGGTACGGCTCGGCATGGCGGGCAACCTCAAGGAGTTCGTGCTGACCGACAAGGATGGCATGCCAAAGAAAGGCGCTGAGATCGACTACAACGGTCAGCCTGCCGGTTATGCCCAGGATCCGGTGGAAGTGCAGAACTACGTCGACAAGCACGACAACCAGACCCTGTTCGACAACCTGATCTACAAGGCACCTGCCGGAACCGATCTGGTGCGGATGCAGGGGGTATCGCTGGCGACAGCCATGCTGGGTCAGGGCATTCCCTTCACCCATGCCGGTGTCGAGCTGCTGCGTTCCAAATCCATGGAGCGGGACAGCTATGACTCGGGCGACTGGTACAACAAGGTCGACTACACCCTGGGCGACAACAACTTCGACAAGGGGTTGCCGCGCAAGGACAAGGATGGCGACAACTATCCGCTGATCGAGCAGGTGCTCGGCAAGCATGCCAAGCCGGGCTCGGCCGAGATGGCGCAGATGGTGAGCTTCTATCAGGAGCTGGCGGAGCTGCGCAACTCCTCCCGTCTGCTGCGTCTGGGCAGTGGTGCCGAGGTGATCAAGCGGGTCGACTTCCGCAATACCGGCCCGGATCAGGTGCCCGGTCTTATCGTCATGACGGTGGATGATGGCGTCAGTGCCGGGGCGGATCTGGATCCGGCCATCGACGGTCTGGTGGTGATGATCAACGCCAGCAACCAGAGCCAGAGCATCGGTGACTTCCGTGACGGCAACGATCAGCTCATCGATCTGAGCGGTATGGTGCTTGGCAGCAAGCATCGCGCTGTCGACAGCATCGCCAGCGGCGCCGCCTATGATAACGGCCAGTTGACGCTGGGGGCCTGGTCTGCCGCCGTGTTCGTCAAGCCGCAGTCTGGTGCACAGGGCGCGGGCCTGCCGGTCAGCAAGAAGACCGACCTGAGCACCCTGCCACCGTTTGGCAACACCGATGTTTATCTGAAGGGGTTCCTCAATGAGTGGGGCAACACCAACCAGATGACCTTCAGCGGCAACTTTATGTACGAGTTCACTACCCAGGTGAGCACCGACAAGCTGGGTACCACCAACGTCAAGATCGCTGACGCCAGCTGGGGGCCGGTCAACTACGGCAGCTGCAACGACGGTGACAAGCTGGTGGTCGGCACTCCGCTGACCCTTTGCAAGGGGGGCGAAACCGGCAATATCGGTGTCGATCTGGCCAAGGCAGGCAGCTACAAGTTTGTCTTTACCGCCATGAACAAGGACAAACCGACCCTGAGCGTCAGCTTCACCGAGCCGGTGCAGAGCTGCAAGGTGCTGGATACGGTGGCGGGCAATCCGCTCGGCTACAACCTGTTCGTCAAGGGTGAGCTCTCCGGCTGGGGAGCCCAACCTCAGTACCAGCTGAGCTACAAGGGGATGGACGGCGATCTCGCCATCTATCAGGCGGCGTTCAACTACGCCGGCAGCTCCGAGTTCAAGGTCGCCAACGAGGACTGGAGCAAGGAGTACCTGCTCAACGGTGGCGGCGCGGTGAACGCTGAAACCGGCTATTCGTTCGCCTTCTCCAAGGGTGGCAGTGCCAATAACAGCATCACCCTGCCGCAGGGGCTGTGGAGTGTGCTGGTGAAGGTTGACCCGGCTGGCGTCAAGGCGGGTACTGCCGTCATTCAGGAGTGCAGCGTCAAGTAAGCAAGCCATTGAGTCCGGGGGATGGCTCGGCGCCCCCGGGTTGAATTCCACCTTGCCAAGGATGGGATAACTCCGAGAGAGTAAGCAAAGCGCGACTGCCGACCGGCAGGCGCGCTTTTTCTTTTACGGGGTGCCGTGAGAGAAATGAGAGGAAAAAGAAAAGCCGTCCCGGTTGGGGGACGGCTTTTGGCTGGGATGCCATTGGCTGGCTTAACGCTTGCGCAGCAGCCGCAAGGCGTTGGCGGTCACCAGCGCGGTGGCGCCGGTATCGGCCAGCACCGCAATCCACAGGCCGGTGATGCCGAGCAGGCTGGTGACCAGGAAGATGGCTTTAAGCCCCAGCGCCAGCGCAATATTCTGGTGAATATTGGCCAGTGCCGCCCGCGACAGCCGGATCATCGCGGCAATACCGCCGAGCTGGTTGTGGGTCAGCGCCGCATCGGCGGTCTCCAGCGCCACATCGGTGCCGCCGCCCATGGCGATGCCGATACTGGCCCGCTTCATGGCCGGGGCATCGTTGATGCCATCACCGATCATCGCGACTTTCTGCGAGCTGGCGAGCTTGGCGATCTCTTCCACCTTGCCCTCCGGCAACAGACCCGCGCGCCATCCCATCCCCAGTTCACCGGCGATCGCCTCTGCGGCACGGGGGTTGTCGCCGGTCAACATAATACTGTTGAGCCCGAGCCGGTTGAGCTCTTGCAGTGCGGCTGCCGCTTCCGGCCGGATCTGATCCCGCAGCGCCAGCAGGGCCACCGGCAGAGCCTGTTCGCTGCTGCTCTGGCAGAGCACGACCACCGTCTTGCCCTGCTTCTCCAGCATGGCAATCTGGGCCTGTTGATCTTTGCTCAGCGTAGCTATCCGGCTCGGTGCCAGCAGTTGCCACAGCTCGCCGTTGATGCGTCCCTCAACGCCCATGCCCGGCAGGGCACGCAAGTCTCGGGCCTCCGCCAGAGTCAGCCCCTGTTCGGTCGCGTTGGCGACCACGGCGCGGGCCAGCGGGTGGTGGGAACCTTGCTCGATGGCAGCCGCCAGTGCCAGCAACTCGGTCTCCGGCTGGCCATTGAGGCTGACCAGTTCGGTCAGTTGCGGCTTGCCCAGGGTCAGAGTGCCGGTCTTGTCAAAGGCGACGGTGTCGATATGGGCCAATCGCTCCAGTGCGGCCCCCCCCTTGATCAGGGCCCCCTGCCGGGTTGCCGCCGCCAGTGCGGAGGTAACCGCAGCCGGGGTGGAGATGACCAGCGCGCAGGGGCAGCCGATCAGCAGCAGCGCCAGCCCGCGATAGATCCACTCGTCCCAGCTCTGGCCGAAGGCAAGGGGTGGCACCAGCACCACCAGCAGGGCGACCAGCATCATGGCCGGGGTGTACCAGCGGCTGAAGCGGTCGATAAAGCGCTCGATGGGGGCGCGCTGGCTTTCGGCCTCCTCGATGAGGTGCAGAATGCGGTCGATGGCGTTGTTGCCGGGCTCGGAGACGACTTCAAGACGCAGTACCCGATCGGCAGCCAGACTGCCGGCCGGTACCTTGTCACCCTGACGGCGTTCCACCGGAATGGATTCACCGGTCAGGGCGCTCTCGTCAAATGCCCCGAGCTCATCGAGCAGGCGGGCGTCGGCAGGTAGACGAGCACCCGGGGCGATTTCGATGATATCGCCGGGACGCAGCTCATCGGCAGCTACCTCTTCCCGCACCTCGTTCTCGGCAGTGGTACGGATCCGCAGCGCCTTGTCGGGTACCAGCGCCATCAGGGCGGTCACTCCGGCCCGGGCGCGTCCGGCGGCGTAGGCCTCCAGATGTTCACCCAGCATAAAGAGCAGCAGCACCATGGCCGCTTCGGCGGTTTCACCGAGGAACAGGGCACCCACGGCGGCCACCGTCATCAGGGTCTCGATGGCGAAGGGAGAGCCGCTCTTGGTCAGCGCCCACGCCTTGCGGGAGATGGGCCACAGCCCCCACAGGGTCGCCAGGGTAAAGAGCGGCTGACCGAACTCTTTCGGCAGCAGGGCTGCGACCAGCATCAGGCCGGCCAGTGACAGGGGCTGCCAATATTTGCCCAAAAAGTTACCGAATAGATTGCCCAGCAGGGGCTGTTGTGACGCTTGCTCGCGGCCAGCTGCCTGCTTGCCAGCACTTTCCCCCTTGAGCTGGAAACCGGCGGCCAGCACGGCGGCGGTGACGGGATCGGGGGAGAGGCCGGGAGCCAGATCCACCACCAGCTTCTCGGTGGCAAACAACACGCGCGCCTGTTGTACGCCGCTCACCCGGCTGACGGCGGTCTCGATCTTGCGGGCGCAGCTGGGGCAATCCATCCCCAATACCTGCCAGCTATGGCGACTATTACCTTGCTCCGGCGCAACTAGCGGGTCGGCAGGGGGCATATCGTGCTCATGCTCATGCTTATGATCGTGAGCTGGCGATAAGGGGGCGCTGCAGCACGCTTGATCGTGGCAGCTTCCTCGGGGAGGCTCTTCATCCCCGGGTGATTCATTGTCGTCACGGGATGCGTGCTCATGAGGCGTCTGGGTTGAACAGCAACTGACGGGCGTGGTGTTGTCGCAGCAGTGGCTATCGTGGTGATGTTCACTCTGGCCGGAGGCCGCCTTGCTGACGGCCTTGATGGGGGCGCCGTGCTGATGATTGCAGCAGGATTTGCTCATGATGAGTCCCTCTTGATGGGTCCCGCCCCTGCGAGATCCCTGGTTACTGAGAAGGAGTCTAAACCTTGGTGTTAAGTCCAAGGTCAACCCATTTATATCCCTTGTCTTCGCGGGTGTTTGTCTGGTCCCGCCGCCCCTATACTGATCACCCGGATTTTTACTACACCAATAAAGGACATAACACATGAGCAACTCAGTCACTCTGCAAGGCAACCCGGTTTCCGTCGCTGGTCACTTCCCGGTAGCTGGTGAGCAAGCCAAGCCCTTCTCTCTGGTGGCCAAGGATCTCTCCGACGTGACCCTGGCAAGCTTTGCCGGTCAGCGCAAGATCCTGAACATCTTCCCGAGCGTCGATACCCCGACCTGCGCCACCTCTGTGCGCAAGTTCAACGAGCAGGCCAGTGCGCTGGATAACACCGTCGTGCTGTGCATCTCCGCCGACCTGCCGTTCGCCCAGTCCCGCTTCTGCGGCGCCGAAGGTCTGGACAAGGTAGTGACCCTCTCCACCCTGCGCGGTGCGGCCTTCATGGAAGATTACGGCGTTGCCTTCTCTTCCGGCCTGCTGGTCGGTCTGACCGCTCGCGCCATCGTGGTGTTGGATGGTGACAACAAGGTGCTGCACAGCGAGCTGGTCGCCGAAGTGGCCGACGAGCCGAACTACGCTGCGGCGCTGGCCGTGCTGTAAGGCTGCAAGCCATAAAAAATCCCGCTTCGGCGGGATTTTTTATGCGGGAATTGTCCGTTCAGGGCGTAGCGGGCGGGGTGGTTGCCGGTTCGACCTTGGCGGCAGGGGAGGGTTGCCACTCCACATAGGGGCGGTGGATCTTCTCGTATATCTCGGCCAGTTTGCCGGTGGCGGCCAGCTGATCAATGGCTTGGCGGAGAAATTCGTCCATATCATCACCTGCAGCCCCTTTCTGGATGATGAAGACATCCTCGAAATCCCCGAAAAATTCTCGCCTGATATTGGTCAG
This sequence comes from Aeromonas aquatilis, assembly GCF_054052405.1. Lineage (NCBI taxonomy): Bacteria > Pseudomonadati > Pseudomonadota > Gammaproteobacteria > Aeromonadales > Aeromonadaceae > Aeromonas > Aeromonas aquatilis. The sequence continues at coordinate 27,442 of NZ_JBSTYP010000039.1, forward strand.
CCCCAGCTGCTTGAGCATCAAGTCGGCCTCCTCTTGCGCCCAGACAAAGGCGTCGATACGGCCGCGTGAGAGCTTGCGCAGTGACTGCTCGATACTCATCGAGCGCTGCACCGGGAAGGGCATATAGTCGGGAATGGCCTCGATCAGCAGATCCCGTTTGGTGGGCACTATGCCGTAGGCCATATCCGTGGTGACTGGATAACTGGTATTGCTGTAAATCACATGGGCAACCTTGCCAAAACTGCGGGTACTGAAGCGATAAGCCAGCATATCGATATCCTTGAGGTTGCGGATGGCGGGCAGCCCCAGGTCAGCCTTGCCGGAGATCACCCCAGCCATGGCACGGGCGATGGGGTAGATGGTGATCTTGATGGTCACATCGGGGTAGAGATCATCGATGGCGTGCACCAGGTCGACAAAGAGGCCTGTCTTGTCGGCATTGATCAGCCCTGGCAGCTCGCCAAGGTGGGCATTGAGGATGCGCACCGGTTTCGGCGGCTCGGGGGCGGCGTCGTTTTCCGGAGTCTGCGACAGGCCGAGAGTCGCGCTGCCGAGCAGGGTGACCACGAGCAGCAGAAGGGGGATGTGTCTGGTCATGGCGGGTCTCTCTTGGCAAGGTGTCAGGTGAAGTGTAGTCAGCCTGCCGCCCGCACCGTGCGGTCGGCCCATGATGGATAGGGTTTTACTTCTCTTCCCCCGCTCACTAGACTTCGCCTCCCACTCCTTTGTTGACGTAGCGCCATGACCTTTAGTGAACTTGCCCTCCATCCCGCCCTGCTGGCCTCTTTACCAGCCACCTTGCAGACGCCGACCCGCATCCAGCAGCTGGCCATTCCGGCGGCACTGGCGGGGCAGGATCTGCTGGCACTGGCCCAGACCGGCAGCGGCAAGACCCTGGCGTTTGGCTTGCCGCTGTTGCAGCGGCTGGATCCCGCCTCCAGTCTGGTGCTGGGTCTGGTGCTGGTGCCGACCCGCGAGCTGGCGATTCAGGTCACTGCTGCGCTAAAAGAGGGTGCCGAGGCGCTGGGGCTGCGCATCGTGACGTTGTGTGGGGGCGTTGCGCAGGAGCGGCAGCAGGCCGAACTGGCGCAGGGGCCACAGCTGCTGGTGGCCACACCGGGACGGCTGCGGGATCTGCTGACCCAGCAACTGCTGGGGCTGGATGGTTTACAACTCTTGGTGCTGGATGAAGCTGATCGCTTGCTGGAGATGGGCTTTGCTCCCGACATCAAGGCACTGCTCGGCTTTATTCCGGCGGATCGCCAGACCCTGCTTTTCTCCGCCACCTTGCCTGCCGAGCTGGAGGCGCTGGCCCACGGCCTGCTGCGCGAGCCTAACCGTATCGAGGCAAACCCCCTCAATAGTGTGGTGAACGAGATCGAAGAGCGGCTCTATCTAGTCAACAAGAGCAGCAAGGTCCCGGCGCTTATCAGCTTGCTCAAGGAGCAGGCGTGGCCGCAGGTGCTGGTCTTTATCAGTGCGCGGGATGATGCCGACGGGGTGGCCAGAAAGCTGGCCAAGGCAGGTATCGCTGTGGCTGCCCTCCATGGCGAAAAAGAACAGGCGGTGCGCGAGCAGGCGCTCAGCGATTTCAAAGAGGGCAAAATTCGGGTGCTGGTGGCCACCGACCTGATGGCGCGCGGCATCCATGTGGAGGCGCTGCCGGTGGTGATCAATCTGGATCTGCCCGCCAGCGCCCCCGTCTATGTGCACCGCATCGGCCGCACCGCCCGGGCCGGGCGCAGCGGGCTCGCCATCTCGCTCACCTGTCATGGTGAAGCCGATATGCTGACTGCGATCCGCACCCTTACTGGACGTGAGTTGCCGGTGAGTGAGCTGGCCGGCTTCCCGGTCACCGACCAGCCAGCCAGCGGGGAGGGCAAGCGCCCCCCTCGTGACAAGCAGGCCAATCGCCGCACCCAGGCCAAGCGCAGCGTCAAAGCGTTTAAAGGCAAGGTGCCACGCGGCTGAGATCAGCCCCGTGCCAGCGGGTAGGTAAAGAGCGCCAGATGGGCGAAGTTGAAGGCGAAGTGCAGCAGGATCGCCACCGTGAGTCGTCCGCTCAGCTGGAATGCCAGACCGTAGCAGATGCCCGCCAGCGTGGCGAAGAGAGCCAATAGGGTTCCACCCGCCAGATGGCCCGCCCCGAACAGGCTGGCGGCCACCACTATACCGATCCAGGGGCGGTAGCGTTCGGCCAGCCCTTGCTGGATCGCCCCCCGAAACAGCGCCTCCTCTGCCACACAGGTGAACAGCAGGTTGTTCAACGCGAACAGCCACCACCAGTGGGGCAGTCCCACTTCCGGTTTCAGTGCCCCCAACTGACAGGCTATGAGCAACAGGGCGGCTAGCGGCAGCAACAACAGAGCCAGCGGATGCTTCCTCCCTTGCCGAGCAGTGTCGGGCAGGCCAGCAGCAAGCCAAAGGATAGCAGCGGCTTGTCGAGGTTCAGATACATATTGAACGGCACGCTGGCGGGGCCTGCCAGCGCCTGATCCAGTACCTTGAGATTGCTGAAGCCGGGAACCAGATGCAGGGTCAGCGCCACCGCCCATGTCAACAGGGCTCCCCATACCAGAATTCGGCCATAGCCGGACAATAATGGCAGGCGCCATGCCAGCAGCAGGGCTGCAAGCGTTACCAGCAGTGCGGTCGCGGTGATGCGATCCAGCCAGAGCGCCAGCAGCAGAGCCACAGCAAGCAGCAGGAAACCTGGCAGGCGTTGGCGTGCCATACAGAGCAGGGTTGCCAGTGCCAGTGCTGCCCAGATCAGTATGTCAGGTAGGGGTAACATCGGAACTCCTCTGTAACAAAATCGCAGCACCTTAGCAGGGGCGTTGGCGCAAAGGCAACCAGACCGGGTTATTTGGGTCAGCCTCCTATACTGAACTGGAGAGTAAAGAGAGGGATGGCGATGAAGCACTATGGCTGGTTGTTCTGTTGTTGGTGTGGATGGTTGTCATGCGCCCCCCTGTCGCTGGTAACCGGAGATTTTTCGCCCTATTCCGGGGCCGGGCTGCCTGATGGTGGGCAGAGCACCCGGCTGGTGACGACCCTGCTGCGTGAGGCGGGCTATGACGAGCTGAAGGTGGAGTTTTTGCCCTGGAACCGGGGTTATGAGCTGACGCGCAACGGCCTGGCATCCGCCATCTATCCCTACGCCTGGACGAGTGAGCGGGCCAAACTCTTTTATTACAGCGCCCCTATCCATATCGATTACCTCTCCTGGTTCAGCTATCACGGCAGCGATCGGGTGCTCGATGGCAAGTGGCAGGGGTTACGGGTCTGTATTCCTGCCGGCTGGAGCACCAGCCATGCGGATGAGGTTATTACCCGTTTTTCTCTACAGCTCGTTCGCCCCAAGAGTCTGGCGCAGTGTCTGCAATTGCTCGAACTCAAACGGGTTGATCTGATGCCAATGAACGATGCGGTGACGGCGGACGCCAGCATGCAGGTGTTCGGCGACCCGAACTATCTGCAACCGCTCCCCTATTTTCGCCAGCGGGATACCTTCTATCTGCTGGTATCGCGCAAGGCACCCGATGGCCGAGAGCTGATCGATCGGTTCAACGAGGCGCTGGCTGCGAGTCGTGCCAGCGGTCATTACGACAAGCTGGTTCCCGGCACGCTGCCCCGTCTGCTTCGCTGTGATAAACCTTAATGGATGGGGGGATGGCAGAAACAACAAAGCCGGAGCGGTGGCTCCGGCTTTGATTTTTTGCCGCGATGACGATCGATCAGCATGGGCGATAAGCTGGTTTTCCAGCTTATGCTGGGGGATTAGCGGCCTGATTCGGCAATCACGCGGGCGATGATATCGGCGCGCTTGCCGGCTTCCAGTTCGCCCAGGGCGATCAGGCCAGCCTTGAAGATGACGTTCTTCGGCAGGCTGACATCGTCCAGCGTGGCGATCGCTTCAACGTGCATACCGTTCAGACGGCTGGCATCGCGCGGGCTCAGGTTGACCTGAGTGTTCATCACCTGCTTGCCTTTCTTCTTGGCAGGTGCAGCCGCTTTCTTGGTGGATTCCTGTTCTTCGTCTTCCGGCAGTTCGTCATCAAAATCGTAAATAGACATAGTCAATCCTGTTGAGTTAGGCAAAAGGGCACATTTGCCCGACATTGGGTCAATCAGCCCATATCCTCGTTACGGATAAAGGCGCGCCAGGAGCCGAGCACCTGGGCAAAATCTTCCAGCCCGCACATGGCCAGCTGTTCATCATCGTAGTAGGCGAGATCGTCAAGATCCTCACCCAGCTCGATATTGAGGGCGTTGGCTTTCACCTCCGCCTCTTCATGGGTCAGCAGCAGGGAGTAGTCACCGCCGTTGAGCCGGTATTCGACTCGGGTGCGGTTGGAGAGCTGATCAATGATGGAGAAGAGCTCGTCGAGCTTCTCCTCATCCTTGCCAACCTCGTCGATCAGCCACTGACCGATGGCTTCATGGCCCATGGAGAACCGGGCGCGATAGCCACCAAACGGGTCGCGGCGAAATTCATAATCCATAGCACAGTCCAGATCGGAGGGATGGGCCATCACGGGCAGGCGGGTGCAAGCACGCAATTCCTGCTCCATGGCGGGGCACACATCGGGTAAAGTGGCCTATTCTAGCGATCCCCCTCTCGCTTGTCTTGATGATGTGGCATCTTTGCGCCCATGTGCCCTGAATCGGCCCGTGGTGGCGTCGCCAGATCAGCCCCTTGTCCGGAGATGTTATGCAGCTAAACGATAATCTTGCCCGCCAGATCGTCGCACGGGCGATGAAGATCCTGTCGTTCTCGGTCAACGTGATGGACGAACACGGCCTCATCATTGCGTCCGGCAATCCGGAGCGGATCCATCAGCGTCACGAAGGGGCCGTGCTGGCATTGACAGAAAACCGGGTGGTGGAGATCAGCGAAGCGACTGCCCTGCAGCTCAAAGGGGTGCGACCCGGCATCAATTTGCCCATCTCCTATCAGGGGGAGCTGATCGGGGTGATCGGTATCTCAGGCGATCCGGACATCGTTCGTGCTTACGCCGAGCTGGTGCGAATGACGGCAGAGCTGATCCTGGAGCAGGCGGCGCTTACCGAGCAGTTGCAGTGGGACAAGCGCCACAAGGAGGAGCTGGTGTTGCAGCTCATTCGTGGCGAGGGGCGAGTCGATCAATTGCAGCAGGCGGCCCGTTTCCTCGGGCTGGACTTGGCCCAGCCTAGGGTGGTGGCCGTGCTGGCGCTGGAGGAGGCGGATCCGGCGCGTCTGCGGGAGCTGGTTCATCAGCTGGAGAACCCGGAGCGGGACAATCTGGTCGCCATCAACGGGCTCGACGAGATAGTGGTGCTCAAACCGGCGCAGTTGAGTGAGGGCGTCTGGCAATCGGCGCAGGAGCGCAGCCGGATCAAGCAGTTGCTGGCCCGCATTCCCCACTTCAAGGTGCATATCGCGGTGGGCGATTACTTCGCCGGGATCGACGGGCTGGCGCGCTCTTACCAGACGGCGCGCGATACATTGCGCCGTGGCATGCGCCAAGCGCCGCGCAAGCAGGTCTACTTCTTCGAGGATTACCGCTTGCCGGTGTTGCTCGGCAGTCTGGCGGACTCCTGGCAGGCGGATCAGCTGCGCACACCGCTGCAGAAACTGGCCCGGGAAGATGGCAAAGGGGCGCTGCAGAAGACCCTGCGCCACTATTTCTTGCAGGATTGTGATCTGCATCGCTGTGCCGAGGCGCTGTTCATTCACCCCAATACCCTGCGCTATCGGCTGGGGCGGATAGAGCAGATAACCGGATTGAATTTCAACAAGTTAGACGACAAATTTTTGCTCTATCTCGGCCTTAATCTCGACTTGTGATTGTAAATTTAGACAAAAAATCACTTTTACATGACGCAATTTTTGGTTTGTAAGCCAAAGCATTCTGATTGTAGATCTCCATAATGGCGGCCATTCACTCCCATTGAAGGTGTCCGTCATGATCCCGGTTACAGCCCTTGGCGCCATCGCGGCGCTCTCCATCGCCATCATCCTCATTTTGAAGAAGGTGCCGCCCGCTTACGGCATGATCGTGGGTGCCCTGGCCGGTGGTCTGATTGGCGGTGCCGATCTGACCCAGACCGTCGCCCTGATGATCGGCGGTGCCCAGGGGATCACCACTGCGGTGATGCGGATCCTGGCGGCCGGTGTACTGGCCGGCGTGCTGATCGAATCGGGCGCGGCCACCACCATCGCCGAAACCATCGTCAAGAAACTCGGTGAAACCCGCGCCTTGCTGGCGCTGGCGCTGGCAACCCTGATTCTGACTGCGGTCGGCGTGTTCGTTGACGTGGCAGTTATCACGGTGGCGCCCATCGCGCTGGCCATCGCCCGCCGTGCCGATCTCTCCAAGGCGGCCATCCTGCTGGCGATGATCGGCGGCGGCAAGGCGGGCAACGTCATGTCCCCCAACCCTAACGCCATTGCCGCGGCTGACGCCTTCCATCTGCCCCTCACTTCGGTGATGGCGGCGGGCATCATCCCGGGTCTGTTCGGTCTGGTGATGGCCTACTGGCTCGCCAAGCGGCTGAACAACAAGGGCAGCAAGGTTGCTGCTGATGAAGTGGTGAGCTTTGCCGGTGCCAAGTTGCCAGGCTTTGCCGCCGCCATCAGCGCGCCGCTGGTCGCCATCCTGCTGCTGGCCCTGCGCCCGGTCGCCGGTATCGTGGTGGATCCACTGATTGCGCTGCCCCTCGGTGGTCTGGTCGGTGCCCTGATGATGGGCAAGTTCAGCAAGGTGAACCAGTTTGCGGTCTCCGGCCTCGCCCGCATGGCGCCGGTCGCCATCATGCTGCTGGGTACCGGTACCCTGGCGGGCATCATTGCCAACTCCGGCCTGAAAGATGTGCTGATCAGCGGCCTGACCGCCTCCGGTCTGCCTTCTTACCTGCTGGCGCCTATCTCCGGTGCCCTGATGTCGCTGGCAACCGCCTCGACTACCGCCGGTACCGTGGTGGCCTCCAACGTATTTAGTTCCACCCTGATTGAACTGGGGATCAGCAGTCTGGCCGGAGCAGCCATGATCCATGCCGGTGCCACCGTGTTTGACCACATGCCCCACGGCTCCTTCTTCCATGCGACCGGTGGCAGCGTCCACATGGGCGTGGGTGAGCGACTCAAGCTCATCCCCTACGAAACCGCAGTCGGTCTGACCATTGCAGCTGTCTCTACCCTGATGTTTGGCGTGTTTGGCCTCGCCTAAGGAATTGATATGAAAATTGTTATTGCCCCCGATTCATTCAAGGAGAGCCTGAGCGCCATGGCGGTGGCTGATGCCATCGAGGCCGGTTTCAAACAGGTGTTGCCAAACGCCACCTACGTCAAATTGCCGATGGCCGATGGCGGCGAGGGCACGGTGCAGTCGCTGGTCGATGCCACCGGCGGCCGCATCCTCCCGGTCGAAGTGACCGCCCCCCTTGGCAACAAGGTGCAGGGCTTCGTCGGCCTGCTGGGTGATGGCGAGCGCGCCGTCATCGAGATGGCCGCCGCCTCCGGTATCCATCTGGTCGCTCCCGAGCAGCGCAATCCGCTGCTCACCTCCAGCTTCGGTACCGGCGAGCTGATCCTGGCCGCGCTGGAGATGGGGGTGAAGCACCTCATCCTCGGTATCGGCGGTAGTGCCACCAATGACGGCGGTGCCGGTATGATCCAGGCGCTCGGCGGCAAGTTGCTCAAAGCCGATGGCTCAGCCATCGAGCTGGGTGGCGCCGGTCTTGCCGAACTCGCGACCATCGACCTGAGCGGTCTGGACCCGCGTCTGGGCGAGCTGGTTATCGAGGTGGCGTGCGATGTGAACAACCCGCTGTGCGGCCCGAAAGGTGCCTCCGCGGTGTTTGGCCCGCAGAAGGGGGCGACCCCGGAGATGGTGCAGCAGCTCGATGCCAACCTTTCCCGTTATGCCGACTGCATCGAGCAGGCCCTTGGCAAGCAGGTGAAGGATATTCCGGGGGCGGGCGCTGCCGGTGGTATGGGGGCCGCGCTGGTCGGTCTGCTCGGTGCCGAGCTCAAGCCCGGCATCCAGATCGTCATCGAAGCCCTGAAACTGGCTGAGGAAGTGGCCGATGCGGATCTGGTCATTACCGGTGAAGGTCGTATCGACAGCCAGACCATCCACGGCAAGACGCCAATCGGTGTCGCACGCTGTGCCAAGCAGTTCGGCAAGCCGGTGATCGGTATCTCCGGCTGCCTGACCGATGATTGCGGCGTGGTGCACGAGCACGGGCTGGATGCGGTGTTCGCCGTGGTCAACCGTGCCATGTCTCTGCCGGAGGCGCTGGAGAGCGCTAGCACCAACATTCAACTCACTGCGCGCAACGTAGCAGCGCTCTATCAGCTCAAGGGCTGATCCTGTTCGGCCGATGCGTCCCATCGGCCACTCAATATCCCCGTTTGGGGCATCTCCCATCCCGAGAGATGTCTGACTGCCCTGGCACTTATTTGCCGATCCATCGTGATCGGCTCTTTTCTTTCCGTTCCTTTGTCTTGCCACACTTTTGACTCCATGGGTCAGCGCGGTTTTGATAGGCGCACATCTCCCTTTACGGCATAGTGGTCGTACCAAGTACAAGGAGAGACGCATGTTCCTGCTGACCCTGGGGGTTGCACTGTTTACCCTGATCCATCTCTACCCCTGTTTTGCGGTGGCCCATCGGGCGCGACTGCGCGAGCGGCTGGGTGAGAACCGCTACAAGGGGCTCTTCTCCCTGCTGGTGTTTGTCGCCATCGCCTGCATCATTGCCGGTTGGCGGTCGGCCAGCTTGCTGCCGCTCTATTTCCTGCCGGAGTGGGGGCCGATGACCATGACGGTGATGATGCCCTTTGCGCTGATCCTCTTTTTCTCCGGCCAGGGGCCCAACCATCTGCGCCGCTGGCTGGTGCATCCCCAACTGCTCGGTACCCAGCTCTGGGCGGTGGCCCATCTGCTGGTCAACAGCGAGGCGCGATCTCTGGTGCTGTTTGGCGGCATCGGGCTCTGGGCGCTGGTGAGCATGGTCTGGATTTCGGTGCGGGACTGGCAGCGATATCCCCGTCCGGCGGCTAACTGGACGGGCACCGGCATCAGCTTCGGGGCGGGCCTTGCTGCCACTGCGCTGCTGGTGTTCTGGGGCCACGGCTGGCTGACCGGCATTCCATTGTATTGAGAGTGAACTGCGGCTCTGGTAACCGCGTATGATGGACAAAACAAAAGGAGTCTTGGCGATGAAATGGTTCACTCTGTTGCTGTTATTGGGGGCCGGAGCGGCCTCTGCGGCGTGCCCCGATTATTTCAATGTGGAGATGCGGGAGCTCAACAACTCTCAGCGCCACAACCTCTGTCAGCTGACCGAGGGCAAGGTGGTGCTGGTGGTCAATACCGCCTCCTACTGTGGTTACAGCGGCCAGTTTCGCGATCTGGAGAAGCTCTATCAGAACTACAAGGATAAAGGACTGATTATTCTCGGTTTCCCCTCTAACGACTTCTGGCAGGAGGCGGGCAACGAGACCAAGACCGCCGAGGTGTGCCGTCGCGACTATGGCGTGACCTTCCCCATGTTCAACCGGGTGGCGGTGCGGGGCTCCGATGCGGTACCGTTGTTCAAGGGGTTGGCGGCGGCCGCTGACGGGGATGAGCCGAACTGGAACTTCCACAAGTATCTGGTTGGGCGCGATGGCAAGCTGATCGCCAGCTACGGCGCCAACCAGAATCCGGCTGACGACCCCCTCAAACTGCAGATCACTCGGGCGCTGGGGCTCTGACCCTACCCCTTGGCGGGCGGCTCTGGAATAATGGGCTCCCGCCACTCAATCCGGTTATCCTGTGCTGCAACGTCTTCCTCAAATGGTGATCTTCGATGCGCTGGTGCGCGAGCAGGGGATCTCTGCTGCCGCTCGTCGGCTCGGGGTTTCCAAATCCCATATCAGCAAACAGCTGGCGTTGCTGGAGACCACCCTCGGCGCCCAGCTGGTGCAGCGCACCACTCGCCGCTTCGTCCTGACCGAGCTGGGTCAGGAGTATGCCCGTCACTGTCATGCGCTGGTGGCGGTGGCGCACGAGGCGGACTCCATGATTGCCGAGCGGCGTGGCAAGGTGAGTGGTGTGCTCCATCTCGGGGTGGGCCAATCCTTCGGTCGTTTGCATGTCATTCCCCATCTCAAGGCGTTTCAGGACTGCTATCCCGAGCTGGAGCTGGAAGTCTCGCTGTTCGACCACAGAACCAATCTGGTGGATGAGGGGCTGGATCTCTGGCTCACCACCTATGAGGACAAGCCCGAAGGGCTGGTCGGGCAGCGGCTGGCCGACATCGGTTTCGTGGTGGCAGCCTCGCCGGATTACCTGTTGAGCCACGGCACGCCGCTCCATCCCAAGGATCTGGCCCAGCACAACTGCATCACTTACCAGAGCCGGGAGCGGCGCTATCACCAGTGGTCGTTTCGCCAGGGCAAGGAGCGCCAAACGGTGCAGGTGGCGGGCAACTATCGGGTGGATATGGCGGAGGCGGTGCGGGATGCTGCACTGGCCGGGCTCGGCATCGCCTATATCGCCAACTATTTGCTGGACAAGGAGTTACAGAGCGGCAAGCTGATCCCGGTGCTGCCAGGGTGGCGACCGAACCAGCAGATGGCGGTACACGCCGTTTATGCCCGGCGCGAACATTTGGATCCCAAGATCCGTCTCTTCATCGATTTCCTCAAGGCCCGCTTTGGCCCCGAACCCTATTGGGAGCAGCGACTGGCCCCTGGCTCGGGGGTAAATTGTCCGGCGGTGAGGAATGATTGTTTCCATATAAGAACTCTCGATTTCTCCTGATACTAAAATCGAACCAAATCAGCCAGTTGGCGCAACCGATATCGTGCAAACGTTTTTTCTAACAGGGTTGTAACCAAGCGGACTTGCAGTGACGGGGGGAGAGGCGCAGAATCCGCGCCCATCTTTTGCCCCACCTGATGGAGTCCCTATGATTGCCCTGCTCGGCATCCTGAGTATCCTGGCGCTTGCCGTCATCTGCTCTGATAATCGTCGTCGTATCCCGTTGCGAACAGTTGGCCTTGCCCTCTGCCTGCAAATCATGTTTGCCGGTCTGGTGCTCTGGCTGCCTGCCGGTCAGCACGTGCTGAACGGGGTGAGCGAGAGTGTCAGCAGCGTGATTGGCTACGGTCAGGAGGGGATCGCCTTCCTGTTCGGTGATCTGGCCAAGTTCAAGCTGGGCTTCATCTTTGCCTTCAACGTGTTGCCGGTCATCATCTTCTTCTCCGCGGTGATCGCCATCCTCTATCACATCGGCATCATGCCACGGGTGATCGCCCTGCTGGGCGGCGGTCTGCAGAAGCTGCTCGGCACCGGCCGTGCCGAGAGCCTCTCCGCGACCGCCAACATCTTCGTTGGCATGGTGGAAGCGCCGCTGGTGGTCAAACCCTACCTCTCCAAGATGTCCGACTCCCAGTTCTTCGCGGTGATGAGCTGTGGTCTCGCTTCCGTCGCCGGTGGCACCCTGGTGGGGTATGCCAGCCTCGGGGTTGAGCTGAAATACCTGATCGCTGCCGCCTTCGTGTCAGCCCCTGCCGGTCTGGCGATGGCCAAAATCCTGGTGCCGCCGGGAGCTGAAGAGGTCGATCACCATCAGGATGTCGAGATCCCCCGCGCCACCAACGTGATTGAGGCGGCGGCCGATGGCGCCATGTCCGGCCTCAATATCGCGGTGGCGGTCGGTGCCACCTTGCTGGCCTTCGTCGGCGTGATCGCCATGCTGAATGGCCTGCTCGGCTGGGCTGGCGGTCTGGTAGGGCTGGATCTGAGCTTCCAGATCATTCTGGGTTGGCTGTTTGCCCCCGTCTCCTGGCTGATCGGTGTGCCCTGGGATCAGGCGCAAGCCGCTGGCGCCCTGATCGGCACCAAGATCGTTGTCAACGAGTTCGTCGCCTTTATCGGTCTGGTGCAGGATCAGACCCTGAGTGAGTCGAGCAAGGCCATCGTGACCTTCGCCCTGTGCGGCTTTGCCAACATCTCCTCCATGGCGATCCTGATCGGCGGTCTGGGCTCCATGGTGCCGGAGCGCAAATCCTTCATCGCCCGTTACGGCATGCGCGCCATCCTCTCCGGCGTGCTGGCGAACCTGATGAGCGCCTGTTTGGCGGGTCTGTTCCTCGCCCTATAACTGACGGGCGGCACGGAATAGATGCAACAAGGGCGCCGCGATGGCGCCCTTGTCATATGGATAAAAGAAGCCCCGACCTTGGTCTGGGCTTCTTGTTGGTACTCAGTCGACGTAGAAGGTCTGCTGGAAGCTGAGGCTCTGCTGCTGCCCACCGCCCATGATCTTCAGGGTGAACTGATAGGTGTCTTCGTTGCGGTAGGGGAGGGTCGCCAGATAGTAGATGGCATCGCCCTCTTTTACCTCCTGAAAGCTCAGGGTGCGGATGGTGCCGGTCAGGTTCTTGGCCTCACCGGTGATCCCCACGGCTTGCGCCACTTTCTGCTTGTCCTGTACCGCGATATTGATGATGGCGTTGTAGCGGCTGCGCTCCAGCCCATACGCCTTGGCGACCTCGGGAGTGAGGAAGCTGGAGTTGAAGGCGTTGTAGTGCACCAGCCAGGGCCCCAGCTCCTTCATCTGTTCTGCCTTGAGCGGCAGGGTCATCAGCAGTGCCAGCAGGCCACTCATCCAGGCTGTTTTCATCTGTCATCCCTCTCATATACGGTTGGCGCAGGCCGATTCATTCAGCCTTGCGTGTCATTCAGCAGTGCACTCACTTCTTGCGGCAACTGTTTGGGGCTGTCGATGGCGACGGTTTTGTGTCGCCCCAGCTCGCCCCTCACTATGGTTACCTGGCCCTTGGCCACCTTGGCCACCTTGAACTGCTTGGCCAGAAACTTGATCAGATGGCTGTTGGCCTGGCCATCGACCGGCGGCGCCGTGATGGCCACTTTCAGCTCTTCGCCATGCAATCCGATGATCTGATCCCGACTCGCCTTGGGCTGGATCACCAGATGTAGTACCAGTTCATCCCCTTGTTGCAGGACGGCTGGCATCAAATCATCCACCACAGCTGGCCGAACAGGTCACCCAGCAGATAGTTGATGGCTTGCAGGCCGATAAAGGCGACCAGCACCGAGAGATCCAGTCCGCCCAGCGCCGGCAGTACGCGGCGGATAGGGGCGAGGAACGGTTCGGTCAGCTGATACATCACGTATTCGATGGGGTTGCGGCCCTGGCTGACCCAGCTCAGGATGGCGCGGATCAGCAGTACCCAGAAGATCATCGAGCCCGCTTTCTTCAGCACGGTCAGCGCGGCAAACAGGCTGATGCTGAGCCAGTCCGCCAGCAGCACGTTCATGCTCTTGAGCAGGGCCAGCTTGAGGAAGGCGACAGCCAGCGCCAGCACCACGGAAGCGAGATCGATGCCGCCCAAGCCCGGGATCACCCGGCGCAGCGGGATCACCAGCGGATTGGTCAGCTTGACCACCATCTGGCTCATCGGGTTGTAGAAGTCGGCGCGGGCCCACTGCAGCCAGACGCGCAGCAGGATCACCATCAGGTAGAGATCGAAAACGGTGTTAATCAGAAAGTAAGCAGTGTTCATCTGGGCTCCTGTTAGAAGAGGGTTTCCATTTCGGTGGCACGAGCAACGGCCGCCTGCATGGCTTGCGCAGTCAGCGGCATCAGCCCCTGCTGCTGGAATGTCTTGATGGCTTCGGCTGTGGTGCCGCCCTTGCTGGTCACCTGCTCACGCAGGGTCTGCAGCGACAGCTCGGGATTTTGCTCCACCATGGCTGCTGCACCGAGGGCGGTTTGTTGAACCAGTTGGCGTGCCTGTTCGGGCGAGAAGCCCATCGCTTCGGCCTCTTCGGCGATCGCCTGCATAAAGAGGAAGAAGTAGGCCGGAGCACTGCCCGCCGCGGCGATGACGCCGTTGATGCCAGACTCTTGATCCACCCAGAGGGTCTTGCCGACCGCCTGCATCATCTGCTCGGCAAAGTCGCGATCGTGGGCTCCAATATGCTCGGGCGCGTATAGGCCGGTCATGCCCAGACCCAGCAGGGCCGGGGTATTGGGCATGGTGCGGATGATGCGGTGATGGCCGCCGGCCATCTCGCCAAGGCGCGCCACCTTGATACCAGCCGCGATGGAGATGAGCAGCTTGCCCTCAAGGGAGCCCAGCTCAGCAACCAGCGCGGCCAGCATGCCGGCCATCAGCTGTGGTTTGACCGCCAGCACGATCACTTCGGCGTCTCGGGCCGCCTCGGCATTACTCTGGGTGATGCGAATGCCATGTTCGCTTGCCAGCGCCTCCAGCTTGGGCAGACTGGGGTTGGCAGCAGTGATCTGCTTGGCGGGATAACCTGCCTTGACCAGTCCGGCGATGATGCTGCGGCTCATGTTGCCCGCGCCGATAAAGGCCAGCGTTCTATGCTGCATCAGATGCTCCTGTTGCACATGGGGTCGCGGCGGGATTGGCGCTGCCTGCACCACCTGACGCCAGAATTCGGTGTTCCATCAAACGCTCCTATTGATGAAGTCGCGGCAAGAGGCGGATCTGTCAGTTATCCGCCAGCCTTGCCTATGAGTAGTCACGGGCGCCGAAGATGGCGGTGCCGACCCGCACCATGGTGCTGCCGTGGGCGATCGCCAGTTCAAGATCCTCGGTCATCCCCATCGAGAGGGTATCCACCGTGGGGTATTGTCGCGCAAGCTCGGTGAACAGAGTCTGCATACGGGTCATTTGGGCGGCCAGTACGCTCTCGTCACTGGTGTGCTCGGGAATGGCCATCAGCCCCCGCAGCACCAGTCGCTCACTTTGAGAGACCAGCTCGGCAAGGCGGAAAATCTCTTGTTCCGACGTTCCGGATTTACTGCTCTCTCCGCTAATATTGATTTGCAGACAAACATTTAGCGGTGCCATGCTGGCGGGACGCTGGTTGTTGAGGCGGTCGATCAGCTTGTCCCGATCCACGCTCTGCACCCAGTCGAACCGTTCGGCGACCAGTTTGGATTTGTTCGATTGCAAAGGGCCGATAAAGTGCCACTCTATGTCGCAATATTCCGGCTGCTGGCGCAAGGTATCGATCTTGGTCGCCGCTTCCTGGGCGTAGGATTCGCCAAAGCAGCGCTGACCTGCAGCATGGGCGGCCATGACGGCCTCGACGGGCTTGGTCTTGCTCACGGCCAGCAGGCGGATCTGCTGCAGGTTGCGGCTCGCCCGTTTGGCGGCCTGGGCAATACGTTCCTTTACCTGAAACAGGTGCTGGGCAATCTGGTTCATATTTCGTTAGTGATCTTGTGATGGGAGAATGACAAGTCTATGGATATCACAGAGTTATTGGCTTTCAGTGTAAAGCATAAAGCCTCGGATCTACACCTCTCGGCCGGGGTTCCCCCGATGATCAGGGTTGATGGTGAGGTTCGCAAGATCAATTTGCCCGCCCTGGAACACCGGGAAGTGCATGCCCTCATTTATGACATCATGAACGACCATCAGCGCAAGGAGCTGGAGGAGAACTTCGAGGTCGACTTCTCGTTCGAGGTGCCCAATCTGGCTCGTTTCCGGGTCAACGCCTTCCAGCAGGCGCGCGGTTCCGGCGCGGTATTTCGTACCATCCCCAGCACTGTGCTGAGCCTCGAAGATCTTGATGCGCCGGAGATCTTCCGCAAGATCGCCGAGTTCCCGCGGGGTCTGGTGCTGGTGACCGGGCCGACCGGTTCCGGTAAGTCGACCACCCTGGCGGCCATGGTCAACTACATCAACGAGAACTTCCATCACCACATTCTCACCATCGAAGATCCCATCGAATTCGTCCACGAGAACAAGCGCTGTCTGGTGAACCAGCGGGAAGTTCACCGGGATACCAAGAGCTTCAGTAACGCTCTGCGCTCGGCACTGCGGGAAGACCCGGACATCATTCTGGTGGGCGAGATGCGCGACCTTGAGACCATTCGTCTGGCCATGACCGCCGCCGAAACCGGCCATCTGGTGTTTGGCACCCTGCACACCTCGTCGGCGGCCAAGACTATCGACCGTATCATCGACGTCTTCCCCGGCGCGGAGAAAGACATGGTGCGCTCCATGCTGTCTGAATCCCTGCGGGCGGTTATCTCCCAGACCCTGCTCAAGCGCATTGGTGGCGGCCGGGTGGCGGCACACGAGATCATGATGGGCATTCCGGCGGTGCGTAACCTCATCCGGGAGGACAAGATCGCCCAGCTCTACTCGGTGATCCAGACCGGGATGACCCACGGCATGCAGACCATGGATCAGAGCCTCAAACAGCTGGTGAGCCGCGGCGTGGTGGCATCCCTCGATGCCAAGGCCAAGGCCGTCGATCCCAACAGCGTTTAAGAGCGTCGAACCCAGGGAGGGATAAATGATGAATCTGGATGAATTGCTGGCCGAACTGGTCGAACGAAAGGGCTCGGATCTGTTTGTGACGGTGGGATCGCCGCCCACCCTCAAGGTGAATGGCCATCTGGTGTCGCTGGGGGGGGAAGCGCTCGACAAGAAGGGGGCGCTGACGTTGGTGAGGGAGACCCTCAGCAGCGATCACTTCGAACGTTATATCCGCACCAAGGAGGCCAACTACGCCATTCACCGCGAAACTTTGGGTCGTTTTCGGGTCAGCGCCTTCTGGCAGCAGGAGCTGCCCGGCATGGTGGTGCGGCGTATCGAGACCCGCATTCCTACCTTTGAAGATCTGCAGCTACCCAAGATCCTGCAAGAGGTCGCCATGGCCAAGCGGGGGCTGGTGCTGTTTGTCGGGGCCACCGGGGCGGGCAAGTCCACCACCCAGGCGGCGATGATCGGCTATCGCAACCAGCATGCCGATGGTCACATTCTGACGGTGGAAGACCCGGTGGAGTTTGTCCATCAGCATGGTCGCAGTCTGGTGACCCAGCGGGAGGTGGGGATCGACACCGAATCGTTCGATGTGGCGCTGAAAAGCTCGTTGCGTCAGGCGCCGGACGTGATCCTGATCGGCGAGATCCGAAGCCAGGAGACCATGGAGTTTGCCCTGCAGTTCGCCGAGACCGGTCACCTTTGCCTCGCCACTCTGCATGCCAACAACGCCAACCAGGCGCTGGATCGCATCCTCCATCTGGTGCCGCAAGACAAACACCGCCAGTTCCTGTTCGATCTCTCCTTCAACCTGAAAGCCATCGTTGCCCAGCAACTGGTGCCAAGCATGGATGGCAAGCGGCGTTTTGCCGCGTTCGAGGTGCTGCTTAATACTCCGCTCATCACCGACATCATTCGCAAGGGAGAGATGCATCGCCTCAAGGAGGTGATGACCAAATCCACCGAGCTGGGTATGCAGACCTTCGATCAGGCGCTCTTCAGCCTGTTCTGCGCCGGCCAGATTGGCTACAGTGAGGCCCTCGCCCATGCCGACTCGGCCAATGATTTGCGTCTGCAAATCAAGCTCTCAGGCCAGGATGCGCTGGGTTCTGGCGTGCTGGACAATGTGACGCTGGATGAATGAATCATGGGGCCGTTTTGCCGTTCGGCCCCTCGCCATAAAGGAATGTTATGCTGATTGTGGTTTCCCCGGCCAAGACGCTGGATTACGAGTCACCGCTGGTGACCCCCCGTTTCACCCAACCCGAGCTGCTGGATCACTCCGCCGAACTGATTAGCCGGGCCCGCCAACTGAGCCCGGACCAGATCGCCACTCTGATGAAGATCAGCGACAAGCTGGCGGGCCTCAACGCCGCCAGGTTTGCCGAGTGGCAGCCAGATTTTACCCCTGCCAACGCCCGTCAGGCGCTGCTGGCCTTCAAGGGGGATGTCTACACCGGATTGGCGGTAGAGGATTTCAGTGAGGCTGATTTTGACTTCGCTCAGGCGCACCTGCGGATGCTCTCCGGCCTCTACGGCGTGCTGCGCCCCCTCGATCTGATGATGCCCTACCGGCTGGAGATGGGGACTAAGCTCGACAATAGCCGCGGTAAGGATCTCTACCAGTTCTGGGGGGAGGTGATCACTCACCACCTCAACGATGCGCTGGCAGCGCAGGGGGATGAGGTGCTGATCAATCTGGCCTCCGACGAGTATTTCAAGTCGGTACGACCCAAGAGCCTGAAAGGGCGGATCGTTACCCCGGTGTTCAAGGATGAGAAGAACGGCCAGTTCAAGATCATCAGCTTCTACGCCAAGAAGGCGCGCGGCATGATGGCTCGCCACATCATCAAACACCGCCTGACCGAGGTGGAGCAGCTGACCGGTTTCAACGCCGATGGCTACTACTTCGTGCCGGAAGAGTCGGACGCCAATACCCTGATGTTTAAACGCGCCGAAAATTAATTACAAAAAGAGGGAACCAATCTTTCGACCCGCGGGTCTGAATATGTGAATCCTCTGTTGTAAGCACTTTTTATTCGCCGACGTTTGATACGTCGGCTTTTTTATGGCTATGTCCCAATTACGTGTTGAAAGGCTAAGCTTGAAGTAGGCCATCACCTTGAGGTCTACCATCATGGATACCCCA